>CABMCU010000124.1 GCA_902384685.1 uncultured archaeon
CCTTCCACCCCCTCTCTTTGTACCATTTAATACCATATGTACGCAACTGATCTCCATCTATGATCTTTCCAGGTTTATCACTATGTTGTTTTAAGAGAATCACTCGATCCATACAGCCCATACATGGGTCAATCGCAGCAACAACAATCGGTACATCTGCTAGATACGCTCCCTTCAACATTTCTGCAATTGCAGGTAGGTTCGCCATAGTTGGCGTCCGTACTTTATAACGCTCTGGTTTCTCAGTGCCATTTGAACGAAGATAATGGAAGTCTTCGCCACGCGGTGCCTCTGTGTGACTTATTGATTCACCTTCAGGTATTTTTCGTGGCACTTTTACGACGATTTCTCCAGAGGGGAGATGTTCCATTAGGTAACGAATGATCTTGATGCTTTCAAAAACTTCAAGAACACGTACAACCACTCGTCCAAGTACATCACAGGTATCGGTTGTGATCACTTCAAATGGGGTCTCTGAATAGGAGGCATACGGATCATCTTTCCTGATGTCCATGGTAATTCCTGATGCACGTACAGTCGGCCCAACCGCAGAATATTTCAATGCAACTTTTGGTTTCAGGATGCCTACATTTTCTGCACGTGCGAGAATTGTTTTTTCATTGATTGCGACTTCTTTGTAGTATACAGCGCGTTTCTCCAGATGATCCATACCTTCGAGTACCTTTTTACGGTGTTCTTCACTGATATCTCTACGGACCCCGCCAATCGTATTCATCGCGTAGTTTACGCGGTTCCCCGAGATCATTTCAAGCAGATCCTGAACCACTTCTCGGTCCTGCCATGTATACATAAACAGTGTATCAAATCCGATTTCATGACCAGCAACACCAAGCCAGAGAAAATGGCTATGGAGACGCTCGAGTTCCAAAAACAATGTACGGATATATTCTGCTCGTTTTGGTATTTGAATATCAAGAATATCTTCGACGTTCTGAGTGAAATTCACAACATGCGCGTATGAACAAATGCCGCAGATGCGCTCCACGAGATACAAATTCTGTGTATACGTCCTGCTCTCCATGAGTTTTTCAATGCCTCGATGTGTGTATCCAATGTGAATATCAACGTCAACAACCCGTTCTCCATCAAGAGTGATTGTGAAATTCTCCGGTTCCTTCAGTGCGGGGTGCTGAGGACCAATTGGAAGTTTAACCCTTCCCATTATTCCTCACTCTCCTGCGGAGGTTTCCAGTCTTTTCGCAATGGATAACCACCAACCCAATCATCAGGGAGTACGAGTCGTCGGAGATCAGGATGTCCTTTTGGTACGACCCCGAGGAGATCATTCAATTCCCGTTCGTATAACACAGCGCCAGGGAAGATATTGACAATACTATCTATTATCGGATCATCTTTTGGACATATCGTGCGAATCGTGATAACAACCCCACTCAACAAGAAATGGTAGAGGATTTCGATTTCTTTACCTATATCTCTTGCGGTAATTGTTGAAAGATGCTTAACGTTTAATTCACTTGAAAGAACTTTCACCGTTTTTATCAAATCATTCCGTGATACAGGTATGAAAATACGTCTGTCTCTTTTCACTTGAACAGGTAACCCTTTGAGCACCTGTGAAATGAGTTCCTCTGTGGTTGTCATAGTTTCCCTCCTTTGTCAATCGATGCTAGTAGTTTGATAAGACCGTCAGCGATTGCATCTGGTCGGGGTGGACAACCCGGGATGTAAGCGTTCACAGGAATCACGGTATCGATGCCTCCTTCGACTCCGTACGCGCCATGGTAAATACCCCCCGAAGAGCCACATTGTCCGACAACCACGACAAACTTTGGCTCTGGCATTTGATCATAGACTCTTCTCAGACGTTCCTTCATTTGTTTTGTCACAGGACCAGTGCAGACAAGGACGTCAGCATGTCGCGGAGACCCTTTCAGCAAGACCCCAAATCGTTCGACATCTAACCGAGGAATCAATGCTGCAAGAATCTCGATATCACAGCCGTTGCAGGAGCCACAGTTCATATGCAGAATCCAAGGTGACTTCACTCGAGCCCATTTCACCAACCGTTTAATCATGGTCTCGACCTCCGACAAAGAGAGCGAATGCGGTTAACGCCATCACGCCGATAAGAAGACAACCAAGTAAGGCTGCATGACCAAGTGGTGCGGTCGCGATCAACAATGCACCAACATGAAGAATGGTGAAGAAAAAAGCGACATGGAAGAAATTGTATGATTGTTGGAGTTTTCCGCCAGGATAATCTTCCCCGCACGCATAGCTTTTTAGTTTATATTTTGCTTTTGTTTGTTTCGGCCCAAAAGTCCCTGCAAGAAGGTACAGAAGATAGATAATAAGGAGCATAATGAGAAAGGTTATGACTGGATAAAAGAATTCTTCGATCATTGGTTATACGCCTCCAAGACTAACTAAAATATCAACCGCGGGTTTCACTGCCTTTAATCCCAGTTCTGGCCAGACGCCAAGAATGATAGTTAACCCCGCAAGAATCCCAATGGCTAGAAGCATCACCGCTGAAGGGTCACGTGCTTTTAAAATTCCCTTCCGCTCAGTGGGCAGATACATTGTTTTAATGATCGGCAGATAATAACCAAGGGAAAGGAGCGCATTGAGGAGTGCTATTACAGCGATTGCTATTCCCCATAAGCCGATAACACCATAAGTCATTATACCACCGCTGAAAACCATCCATTCACTCATGAATCCACTAAGTGGTGGAACACCAGCGAGCGCGAGAAGGGATAATGCGAATGCAAACACGGTGACTTTCATTGAAAGTCCAATGCCTTCCATCTCATCGACATATCGCGTTCCTAATTGATGAATAATTGCCCCTGCACATAAAAAGGCGAGTCCTTTCATGAACGCATGAGTCATGATATGAAATAATCCTCCTTCATATCCGACTCGGATTCCATAGGCAAGACCAACACCAACACCGAGCAGGATATATCCCATTTGAGCAACACTGGAATACGCAAGGATTCTTTTCAGATCAGCTTGTTTATGCGAGAGCTGTGAGTACGCCATGAGGTTTCCTACACTCATGGTTATGAGTGACATGATGATGAGCAGTTCTCCGGCCGCAAGACCAGTGCCGGTGAACACAAGCAGACTTCTGAGTAGAGTAAAGAACCCTGCGCCGATCACAATACCGGAAAGCATCGCACTAATTCCTGAGGGAGCAGCGGAGTGTGCATCAGGCAGCCAGGTGTGGAGCGGCACAATTGCGGCTTTTACCCCAAACCCAATAATTAGAAAAAGAAGAGCTGCTTGAAGGATTGGTGTGGTGCTGAGCATGCCGACAAGGTTATTGAATTGCAATGTTCCAGTTTGGAAATAAACAAGTGAGATACCGAAGAACGCAAACGCTGAACCAACCGCGCCCATCACGATATATTTCATTCCTGCTTCGATCGCCATCCATTCATGTCTGCGGAAAACGACTAGAGCGTATGAAGGAATCGACATCAACTCGAAGAAAAGATACATGACAAGAAAATCGGTTGCTAGACCTATTCCGACAATCCCTGCCACCATGAGAAGGAGAAGCGGATAGTAGTATTCCTGTCCCTGGTCGTGTTCCATATAAATAACTGAATAGAGACAGACAACCGTCCCAAGGCTCAGTGCGATAAGGCTAAGGATGATCGATAACGCGTCCATACGTAAGAGCGTATCTCCGATGTAGAAACTAAGCGATCCATTGTCCCAGATGTGCACTGCAAGAATTATTTGAAGGATTAATGCAATACTAAAGAACAAAAGCGCTGTTGTTGCAGCAAGGTATTTTTTCTGATAAATCTTTTCAGCGCGTCCCATTGCATATGCAAGGAATGATCCACTGAAGAGAAATACTAAGGGGAAAAATGGATTAAACATGTTACAATCCTCCTATGAAAAAGAGAATGATTAGTAAAATGAGGAACCCCAGAGCCATTCCTGCAATATTATAGTTAAGATCACCGGTATGGGTTTTTCTGAATCTGGTGGCAAACCCACGAAGACATTGAATAATCCATCCATAGAACGTATCAAATCCATATCCTTGTCGTGCAACAATCACAGTGCGGTCGCCAACTGTGTTTGCTGCATATCGTTTCCGTATCATAAACAATCCGATACCGATGATAAATGCTCCAAGAGAAATCCAAACTACTGGTGTTTGAAACGTCTCATTGATAAAAGAGCTTAACGTGAGCCCGTGTCCAGATAAGTTAAAAGATGTATACGCCCTTGTAAGAAACCCGATCCCCATCCAGGACACGACTGTACCGATCGCAAGAAGGATTAAAGGAGCTGCCATCTGCCAGGGGGCTTCATGTGCAATAGTGTTCCGTCGGCTTTCACCCCAAAAGACCAGGTTTACCATCCGAATCGTATAGGCAGCAGTAAGAATCGCGGTAATAATCATGAAGAGAAAAGGGATGTAATTTTTTGTTTCCCAGGTTGTCGCAAGAATCATATCCTTACTCCAGAATCCACTAAAGGGAATGAGCCCAGCAAGCGAGAGACCACCAATAAGCATAACGATATAGGTGAGTTTCATTTCTTTTTTCAGGCCCCCCATCTGATACATATTTCGCGTTTCAATTGAATGGATCACTGCGCCAGCTCCAAGGAAAAGCAATGCTTTGAAAATCGCGTGGCTCATCAGATGAAATGTTGCTACGGTAAATCCGGAAATAAGACCAAGGCCGAAAATCATATACCCGAGTTGACTGATCGTCGAATATGCCAGCATCCGTTTTAAATCATGTTCAACAAGCGCCATGGTTGCCGCAAGGAACGCGGTGATTCCACCAACCACCATAAGTGCTGTCATCCACCCGGTGACTCTAGAGAATAAGGGAAGGGAACGAGCGAGAAGATACACCCCTGCATTGACCATGGTTGCTGCATGAATCAGAGCGCTGATGGTTGTTGGTGCCTCCATTGCATCCGGAAGCCAGACATGCAGCGGTACCTGTGCTGATTTTCCCATAGCACCAAGTAAGAAACAGAACCCAGCGATTGTAAGGGTCTCTGTTGGTATTGCAGAGACATTCTGGATTAGATAATGGATGCTTAGTGATTGCCAGAAATCGGTCCCAAGTGCAGTCATTGCGCCTGATCCGAGAACAAAAATCCCGATAAGAAATCCAATATCACCAACACGTGTTGTGACTAATGCTTTGATGCCTGCTTTTGCTGCTTTTAGATCCTTTGTGTAAAAACCAATTAACGCGTAAGAGCATAGTCCAACTGCTTCCCAGAAGAAATACAGGACGAGTAAATTATCCACGAAAACAAGTCCGATCATGGACCCTATAAAAAGGAGTACAAGTGCATAATATCTGGTTAATCCGTCTTGTCCAGCCATATATTTCACGGAATACAACAGGACAAGAGAGCCTATTCCTCCCGCGATCGCTGCCATCATTACTGATAACGGATCGATATAGACAGAGAATACCAAGCCAATGGAAGGTGCCCAATTGAATGTATAAGCAAGACCTTGAGTTCTACCCACCCACACCTCAGGAAGCAGAAGAAGGACAGATCCTGCAGTAAGAAAACCAATAATAACTGCAAAGGCGGTTCGTACGGATTGTCCTAAACGAGCGATTAAAGGTACGAGTGTTGTACCAACGAATGGAAACACAAGACAAAGCCAAACAAGCAGTTCATTTTCAAACAACATTTTCTCTTACCCCCAGAGCCGCTTCAATGCTTCGAAATCAAGACTTCCTGTATGTTTGTAGACGTTCACCGCCATGGATAATAAAACCGCTGCGACGATCGCATCTATGACAATGATAAGGACAACTGCAACTTGCGCAGTGGCACCGCCTGCGACCAGGAAACTCAAAGAGCCACCTTTCACCATGATGCTAATTCCAATCGCGCTTTTGATAATGCTTTTTTTGGTAAGGACGCAATAAAGGCCAAGGAATAGGATAGCACCTGCGAACATAAGATACAGTTCTACTCCCATCGCCAGCCACCCCCAAGTAACACTAAAATACCTATGCCCCCTGCAAAAATAATAAAAGAAACAATCACGATGGTAACACCCCACATCTCCCAAAGCGCTTCACTAAAGGATTCAGTGGTTGTTACAGGTTGAATAACTCCTTTAAAAGCATGGTAGAAAACAAACACAAATCCAATAAGCAGGAGAACTGCAATCCCATAGGTGAGAAATGGTTTGACCTTCATTTCGTTCCCTCCTTATCGATCAGACCAATTGCTGATAATAGCAGAATCGTGACCAATCCTGCAGCGACACTCAATTCAAAGACAGCTGCATATGGTGCATTGAAAATATAAAATACAGAGGCCAGAAGAGCACTTCCGATACCGAGCGCGATAGTTGCTTTTACTAGATCCTTAAGTTCGACAGCAATAACCAGAAATACGATTGTCGACAGGAGAATTATCATTCCAAGTAAATTATCTATTTCAAGAGACATTTCTACATTCACCTTTTATCTGTTGGACTCGTTGGGGGTACATCTTTTGGTATTACATAAAACTAATGGAAATTTCAAAGCACTTTATCTTGGCGAGATTGGTTTTTGAATAATTTTTTAGGGGTTTTTCCCCATTTATTTTTTCATTGTAAAATTCGTTCAAAATGAAGATTTTTCCAAACTTTATTTTAAGCCTTCCGCACAAGATATTAAAGTAAAAGAGAATTCTTTGATATAGGGTTATAGGATGAAAGTAAAGAAGAAACAGATTACGAAAACTGTAGAAGAGACTATTACCATGAAATTAACTAAAATAAATCCAACCTATGAGGAATGGCAAACTTATTTCATGTTGAAATCGAAAAAACCAGATAGTGTTCTTTTTGATGAAGGATACACCCAAGAAAAAGATGGAACTACTTCATTCAAACGGGGATTTACAGTAAATGCTTCGGATAAAGAGTACCTTAATTTTATTAGATGGTTAAAACAAAAAAGAAAGAAAAAAAAGAAAAAAATAAGGTAGGGCGTTTAATCTTCTTTTCCGATATCCCAAATAGCTTTTATCGAAAGGATTCCAACCGCTGGTGCAACAAATATTGCCAGTGGCCATGAAATACCTGCAAGCAATGGTCCGAGCCATGGTTTTAACGCGTTTGTCATTGAACTGAATACTCCATACATGATAAGCAATGCGATTCCAGCCATTAGAAATGACGGTGTTTCTGACTTAGTAATCGTTCCTCTTCCTAATATTGCTAATAATCCAACAATCAATCCAAGGAAAGCAAGGACCCATCCGACCCATACTCCATTATCTGATGATAGAATTGGTTGTTCTCCGTTCTGGAGGTTATAAGCTTGCCATAAACCAATGACTAATGCTATAACCACTCCGATTATAAATGCCCAAACAGCTATTTTACCCCACATATCTTTTGCCATATTTCATACTCTCCTCAACTATTTTCTTCAATTAATTTATTAGAAGATAGAAACAACGAGCTTATATTTAAGAACTTCGTTTTATATAACAGAAGAGCACCAGGAGAAATAATTATATCGTTTACTCAGTGAGCCATTTCTCATCAATGCGACGATAATCTGCAATGTCTTTAGGAGTAAACCAGAGATTGATTTCAAACGAAGCAGTTTCTTTTCCATCCGATGCATGGATAATATTTCTGCCGATGAACTGCCCGTAATCTCCTCGAATAGTTCCCATCGCCGCCTTCTGTGGATCTGTCGTTCCAGTCATTCCACGGACCATCTCAATGACATTCAAACCTTCGAGGACCATCGCTACGACAGGAGAGGAGGTAATGTATTTCACCGTTGGTTCAAAGAATGGTTTTCCTTTATGTACTGCGTAGTGTTTCTCTGCGAGTTTCCGGTCAACAACGACAAGTTTCATTGCAACTATTTTGATTCCTTTTTTTTCAAATCGACTGATAATTTCTCCAATGAATCCTCGTTGAACTGCATCGGGTTTGATCATGGCAAAGGTTTGTTCTTTTTGCATTACTCTTTCACCTTTTATAGATACATGAGGATACGTTTTCTGTTTATAGAATTAACGTATTTGTAATTATTGACATTACATAATTGGTTTTTATGTTGTATCTTTAATTATATAATGTCTGGGGGGGGTGTACCAGATTGTGTACTGGATGGTAACTAAATATCTGGATGGAGGAGGGACCTGGTACAGTTGCTGGTTCAGTCATATAAGACACCATTATAGATAGTATTTACGGCATTACTCAGTATTTCTAGTCAATTACAATTCATCTTGATTTAGACCATACAATGTAATCTGATCTGTGTAAAGGATTGTCCAATTAGATGCTGCATCTTTTTTTACACATCAATTTTATCATGCATATTATCTCTAATTGTTTTTGCATAGATAATAAATGCATTTTGCGATGGTGTTATTCCTCAGAGAATGGCTATTACATCTCCCATCCTTAATTAATAAATTAATGATGAATAAATTGACATTACAGCTATCCACATTAAAAATGGATAACAAAGAAAAGGTATATTTTTGTAGAAACAAACATAAGAATGAAAAAGGAAGAAAGAAAGGGAAAAGAATTAACGTTTACATCCCAAAGGATTTCCCGAAAAGATACAAAGTAAGACTGGCGATGTTAATGATGGTATGAGCGAAAATCGTGGAATAAAGGTTTTTTGTTTTTAAGATGATAAGAGCAAATAGCACCCCTAGGGCGACCGCTATGATTGCAGTATACATGTATGTGTAGGTCAGATGTGAAATGCCAAAGAGGATAGCAGTTAATACCACTGCGATCGTAGGATTACTAATCTTTATGATTTTTTCTAAGAGGAATCCTCTGAAGAAAAACTCTTCGCAAAAGGGTTGGATTGTGACGAGAAGATATAGTGAAGGGACTGAAAAAAGTTGTTGGAGATCAGGGATGTTACTTAACGTGTTAGGATTTGTTTTTGTAAGAAATAAGTAGATAAGACCAATAGTTATCGTAACAGCAAAGGCTATAATGATTGTAATAAATCCCCATAAAATCGCCATCTGAAATCCTTCGCGTCGAAGATTCAATCGAGTAAACATTTCTTTTAAGGAAATCTTGTTTACGAGTTTATACCACAGAATAGGAACGAGAATGAGACCAACGAACACAAAAAAAAGCTGGAAGAATAACAGGGTAACTTCAATTACGAGTTTTTGGAATGGGGTCATTGATTGATTGTAGATTTCTAGTGTTTGCGACGTTGAAAAAAGAGAAATCAATGGATAACCGATGAACAGAAGAAATGAACCCAGCAATACGATAAGTGCGAAAAGATGAGTTGGCTTCTTAAAATCAAAATCCATGAGTTGATGAAAACCGGCAAGAGTACATAAATATTTTTAAATACAGTATGTGGTTTCACCGTGTATATTGGGCCTGTAGGGTAGCTTGGTCCATCCTTTTAGCTTTGGGAGCTAGAGACTCCGATTCAAATTCGGACAGGCCCACTTACTCATTTATTTTATCTTCGTCTCTACTTGGATATCTTCTTTGATGTTCGCTAAACGTTTCGCAAGCTCGATGTTATGTGTAATATTAGTATTCGCATTAATCATAAGTCTCGCGCCATCAGGAGACCCACCACCATGCATGCAACCGGGGACACCGCTGCCAATCGTCAACCATTCAATCAATCGGGCGATTTTTGCCCGGGTCTCTCCAGAGCAATTTGCTTGAAGATATTTCTTTAAAAGTTTCCCGTAACGTTGATCATTGAGATCCTTGCAAGATGGTAAACAACCAGTCTCCGCGATGCCACCAGCAATCTCTTGCGCTATCCGCTTTGTTTCATATGGTAGAGTAGCGACATGAACTTTGTTGATGCTGGATAGCAACGTGTTCGGGATCCAGACACCTGACGGATGTTTCACGCCTAAAACACCGGCTGCGATGCCCATACCGAACGTGGTTTCATTGTTGATAGTCATCTGCGTGAGTTTTTCTTTAAATACCTTTTCAGAAAGACCATTCGCCCGTGCCATAAGTGCTGCTGCACCAACCATCACATCCCCTTGACCTGCAACACAACCTCCGATTGCTGCGCGATAGGGGGCAATGAAGTTCATGACCGCCTTAAAAGAATACGCATACTCTCCACACATAAAAACCCGTTCTTTGGGAATAAAAACATCCTCAAAGAGTAAATACGACTGGGTGATACCACCACTATCAACAGGATTATCAAAACCCTCTTCTTGTTCTCTGGTGTCATTTGGTCGTCGTGTTTCGATAATGGTTAGGTTCTCAACATCCCTTGGGATGACAAATGAAATCGCGTAGTCTTTATCTTCCTCTTTATATCCGGTTCCTGGCATGACAAGGATTTCATTTGCTGCTGCGACACCACAGATCATGACTTTTGCACCTCGAACGATGATACCCTCCTTTCTTTTCTCGACGACACGAAGGTTTAAGTCAGGGTCGCATTGTTGAGATGGTGATTTTGATCTATCACCCTTTGCATCAGTAAGAGCACCAGCAAGGGTGATATCCCGTTTCTGTGCATCCTTTAACCAGTTCTGGATTCTCACATGATATTCGGTACCCATCTCTTTATCAATATCAAACGTTGTTGCCCACATCGCATTAATCGCGTTGAACCCCACACATCGTCCACCTGTGCATGTACCGGTTAGGTTGAACATGAGCCGTTTCATACGGACATTTGCTATCATATCCTCTGGTCCCTGGATAAGAGATAAGTATCGCGAAATCGGTTCGCTGGTGAAATGCGAAGTTGTGGTGAGAATATCTTTATATTCTGATTTCTGTGCAGCGTCAAAGATCTGTGCATGACCTTCTATAGAACGTTTTGTCGCAGGATGTATCGTTACATCTTTAATAAGTTCTCCAAATTTGTAAATATTTGGTCTCATTAATTGAAGACTTTCTTTATATTCTTTTGATGTTTTCATTTGCTATTTCTCCTTATACGTAAACTCCCATTGGCACCAGAAGTCATCAGGATGTACATCTGGTGGACAAACTGTACATTTCACAAAAATGTCCGGATTAAATTCTTTTGCAAAAGCTTTAAGAAACCCAAAACGAACAGGTTTACAACCAAATTCTTTGAGACCTTTGTTTTTTCGTGTGTTTTGTACACGACAGCGTATATTTCGAATTAATGCATGGTTTTTTTGTATTATGATTTCTTTATCTTCAAGGTCAAGTGCCCAGGTGGTGTATTGTAATGCTTTCATCATCGAAGGAATATCAGTTCCGGTGATTCCAAGGAATTCTTTGAGTTTTCGTGCCTCTATTTTTCCCATTATCGCCCAGACATCTGCATCAATCTGTGTGGCGGTCTCAGTTCCATACAACTCCTCGATTCTAAGGAAATATAACCCGTCAGCAGCCCAAAGATTACGTAGTTGCATGAAAATATATTCAGGTATTTTTTCTTTCGAAAGTTGGGATAGAATCTTTACATCATCGTTTCTACTCATATCTGCCTTTAAGAAAATGAGTTTGAAAATGTTAACTTATTTTTCCTTTAATCGCATTAGTTAATTTCGGTAGAATCTCGTAGAGATCTCCGACAATTCCATAATCAGCAGATTTGAAGATTAACGCCTCTGGGTCCTTGTTAATTGCGACAATGACACCAGAGTCCCGCATACCTGCGATGTGCTGGATCTGTCCAGAAATCCCACACGCGACATAGAGTTTAGGTTTTACTTTATGACCGGACAATCCTATCCAGTGGTCTTCAGAGAGCCATTTTAAATCTGCAGCGATAGGTCGGGAGCATCCGACGGTCCTTCCTTTTAGGATGTCTGCGAGTTCATTGACAAGTCTGATATCTTCTTTCTTTTTAAATCCCCGACCACAGGAGACAATGATCTGCGCATCCTCGACGTTCACACCCTCAGATTTTGTCTCCTGAACGTTAAGGATTTTTGAGGGGAAAGGTTCTCCGTCGATTTTCTTTTTAACAATTTCTCCTTTGTGATGTGGGTTCTTTGGGAGCGGGTCGAATACCTTTGAAGGGATCGTAACGATCTGAGGAAGTGATGTGAACTGTTCAACGGCGATGGCATTTCCGCTGTAGACGATCCGTTCTGTGGTGAGTTTCTGGTCCTGAACGTACACCTTCGTACAATCCATCACGCAACCGGCATCCAGCTTTGCTGCAAGACGCGCAGCAAGCTCTTTACCGTTTTTATTCGAGCCAATCAGTATGATTTCGTTGCGGTGTTCTTTCATGATATTTTCAAGGATACTAGTATATTCCTCTGCCTTGAACTGATGTTGTGATGTTTCTGCGACAATGACCAGATCAGCACCGCATTCAAGATACTCTGTTGAATATTCCTCGTGTCCAATAGTAACCGCGATAACTCTTTTATGTAGTTCTTTTCCAAGCTCACTTGCTTTGTTGAGTAACTCTAATGCTAACTTCTTATCGTCAGAATAAACGAGTACCATAGTATTCACCTCAACACTCCAACTTTCGCAAGCTCGTCAACGAGTTTTCCTACAGATTGATCAAGATCATCTTGATAAATGATGTTTTTTCGCTGCATCGGAATCCCCTTAATATCAATGGTTTTTACCTTTGGAATTAAGGGTTCCGTAATAACACTACTTACAGGCCATTCATGAATCGGTTTACTAGATGACGCAAGGATCGCCATAAGACTAGGAAGCCGGGGTTGATTACTTTCCTTTGTCATGGTAATTAGCACGGGAAACGGGGATTCAATGGTGACTGTTTTTTCCCCAAGATTTTTTTCTGATATTACGTTTTTATGTTCCACGGTTGCGGTTTGTGCATATGTTATTTGTGGGATATTTAATAGCCCTGCAATGCGGGGCCCCATCTGACCAGAAAACATATCGATAGATGCCTCACCACAAAGGATGATATCATACGTTCCTATTTTTCTAATCGCCCCAACTAAGAGATGAGCAATCACATGATAATCAGCGTGATCCGGTGGTGTAATCAACACCCCTTCATCTGCACCCATGGCAAGTAGTTCTTTGATCCGTTCCTTTGCATCAGGATTACCAACCGTTATTACTGTGATTTTCCCACTATGTTTTTCTTTGATCTTGATTGCTTCTTCTAGTGCGTTTTTGTCCATGTCACTAATTTTCTGGGGCACGCCAGCAAGAATCGGTTTTTTGGTTGATGAGTCAACCTTTATTTCCGCGACATCAACGACTTGTTTTGCACATACAATGATATTCATTTCAACACTCCTTTCTTTTGTTTTTCCAGTTCTCGTAAATCCTTTCTTTTTATTTTTCCGCTTTGTGTTTTTGGAAGTTCGGTGACAAACTCGATTTCCCTTGGATATTTATAGGGTGCAGCTACTTTTTTTGTATGTTCTTGGATATCCTTTACCATGTTCTCTGTTGCTTTTGTTCTATCCCGGAGAACTACATATGACTTAATGATGGTTCCCCGCATTGGATCAGGGCTTGCCACTACAGCGCATTCTAATACATCAGGATGGGAGATGATTGCTGATTCGACTTCGAATGGTGAAATCCGATAGCCGCTGGCTTTGATCAGGTCATCGTTCCGACCGCTGAACCAATAGTATCCGTCTTCATCTTGGTAGAGGACGTCACCGCTGAGGAACCAATCGCCACTGAAGCTTTCTTTGGTTTTATCTGGTTTATTCCAATACTCTCTAAAAAGCCCGGGGTCTGTTTTTTTCACCGCAAGTGTTCCTGATTCACCAACTGGGACTGGTTTACCGTTGTCATCTACTAATGCACAGATATGGCCTGGTTGTGGTTTTCCACAGGATCCAAGTTTAATTTTCATGTCTCGCATATTAGAGACATACACCATGATTTCAGTCATGCCAATGCCATCATGTGCGTCCAACCCAAATCGTCGTTTCCACTCTTTGATTACCTCAGGATTTAAGGGTTCACCTGCGGATATACAATGACGTAAGGATGAAAGATCATAGGTTTTCTCTGCGTCTTTCACTGTGAGAAACATCCGATAGGCGGTCGGAACAGATGCGAGGTTGGTCACCCGATATTTCTCAATGAGCTCAAACCAATGCACCGGGTCGAACTTTCCGTCATACACCAGCGTGGATATTCCCCAACGCCAGGTGTATAAAAATCCGTTTCCTAGAGGATAAATCCAGTTGAGATCTCCAGTATGCGCAATGATATCGGTTTCTAAGGCATTCTGCCAGAAGAGGACACAAGGGTCATTTCCGGGTACCCATCGATGGAGATGCACTGCGCCCTTGGGATTTCCAGTCGTGCCTGAGGTGTAACAGAAAAATGCGATATCTGAACTTTTTGTGGGTTCTATATCAAGATGAACTGAGGATTCTTTCATCATCTGATCATAGGAGAGCTCTCCATCTTGTGTATCACCAACAACAATAATATGTTCGAGAGTCTTGCAGTTCTTTTTGACCGCATGAACCTCTTTGACAAACTTTGGGGTTGTTATTACTGCTTTTGCACTGCTATCATTAATTCGATATTCTATCTCATGTTCACGGAACATAACACTGGAGGGGATAGGTACCGCACCAATCTTGACGCCCCCTAGAAATGATATCTGGAATGCGGGGATATTTGGAAGACGGATTAAAAACCGATCTTCTTTTTTAATACCCAGTTTCTTTAGAACATTCCCAAATTTGTTTGAAAGATTCTTCAAGTCCCAAAATGTATACCGCGCGGTTTCACCAGCCGCGTTCTCCCAATACAGCGCGACTTTGTTTTTGTTTTTCGAAGTAGTATGTCTATCGATAACATCGACACCGATATTATACTTCTTCGGAATGTCCCATTTCCATGTTTTATATATTTTCTCGTACTCAAGCTCCCCCATGTGTTTTCTCCTGTATTAATTTGATATTAGTTATAATAACAAAGATTTTAACCGAGAAGATTTGCAGAGATCACCATGCGTTGAACTTCAGAGGTTCCCTCGTAAATCTCCGTAATCTTTGCATCTCTAAATAATCGTTCAACCGTGTATTCTTTCGTATACCCATAGCCACCATGTATTTGCACTGCCTTGATAGCAGCATCCATTGCGGTTTCAGAGGCGAATAATTTTGCCATTGCTGCTTCTTTCGAGTATCGTTCTCCTTTATCTTTTACATATGCAGCATTGAACACTAGGTATCGTGCTGCCTCTATTCGTACTGCCATATCCGCAATCATCCATTGAATCGCCTGGAATTTTGCGATAGGCTTCCCAAACTGCTCTCGTTGTTTTGAATAAGCGATGCTTTCATCAAGAGCTGCCTGGGCGATACCAACAGCTTGAGATGCAATCCCGATACGTCCACCATCAAGTGTGCTTAATGCGATTTTGAATCCATCGCCTTCTTTTCCCAGCAGATTTTCCTTTGGAACCTCCATGTTTTCGAAGATGAGCTCTGATGTTTGTGATGCGTTAATCCCTAGTTTATCGAAGATACTACCCACCTTGAATCCTTTAAATGTGTTTTCGACAATAAATGCACTTAATCCCTTGCTTCCTAGGTTTTTATCGGTGACCGCGATTAGGATAATAATCCCTGCTTTTGGTCCACTGGTGATGAACGTTTTATCTCCGTTTATTATATAGTGATGTCCTTTGAGCACTGCAGTGGTTTTCATCGCACCAAGATCGGAACCTGCGTTTGGTTCGGTTCCGGCGAACGCGCCGATTTTTTCTCCTCGTGCGAGAATCGGGAGATATTTCTTTTTTTGTTCTTCCGTCCCATATTTTATTATAGGCCAAGCGGCAAGGGAGTTGTGGACCGAGGTGATCACACCAGTTGAGGCACATTTTCGTGATATCTCCTCGACGACAGTTGCATAACTGATCGTATCAAGGCCAGCTCCACCATATTCTTGTGGGATTATGATGCCGAGTAATCCTAATTTTGCCATTTTTTCAAGTGTTTTTGTTGGATATTCCCCCTTTTTATCAAGTTCAGCGGCGAGTGGTGCAACCTCTTTTTCTGCAAATTCTCGTACCATGTTTCGAATCATTTTTTGCTGTTCATTCAGTTCTAGTTTCATGGGGGTTGGAATCAAATCATCAAACATAAAGGTTTCTGTTTATATCCTTGAAGACCTTCTTATAAAAAGGCAGTTTTTCGGAAAGAAAGAAATATAATACGGATAGAAGTTTAAGAAACTCACTATGTCTCTTAAAAAAGGTTTTATCCACGTGTATACCGGTAATGGAAAGGGAAAAACGACTGCTGCAATTGGGTTAGGTATACGAGCGATTGGGGATGGTTTAAAGGTCATTATGATTCAGTTCATGAAAGGTCGGCGATACAGTGAGATTGATGTGTTACAGCATATTAAAAATTTCACTGTAGTGCAATTTGGTCGTGATGAATTCGTTTCGAAAGAGAAACCAGAACAGATCGATATTGATCTTGCACAGAAGGGACTTCTTTATGCGAAAGACGTCGTACAAAAAGGTGGATATGACCTGGTTATTCTTGATGAGATTAATGTTGCTGTTGATTTTAATCTCATCACTTCAACGGATGTTCTTGAATTGCTTGAAAAAAAACCTGAGACTTTGGAGTTGGTGTTAACCGGTCGTTATGCATCACCTGAGATCATCAAACATGCTGATATCGTGAGTGAAATACTTGAGATCAAACATCCTTATCAAAAGGGAGTGCAGAGTAGAAAAGGTATCGATTGGTAAAACGAAGGGCAGGAGTATTATGGTTGAAAAAGAAATAATTAAACGAATACGAGAGAAACGAGCAGACTGGGAGAAACAAAAATATTTTAAGGCGATTCAAGAAAACCCTGAACGGAAACAGAAGTTTAAGAATCTCTCTGATATTGAAATCAAAAATTTGTATACACCGGAGGATATCGCTGATCTTGAATATCTGAAGGATATTGGGTTTCCGGGGGATACTCCATTTCTTCGAGGTGTACATCCAAACCTATATCGAGGTCGTCTGTGGACAATGCGTCAATTCGCTGGGTTTGGTAGTGCAGAAGAGACAAATAAACGGTATCATTATCTGCTGAATCATGGTGAAACCGGGTTGAGTGTCGCGTTTGATTATCCAACGCTGTACGGGTACGACACGGATCATGCGCTTGCGCGTGGTGAGTTTGGGAAATGCGGTGTTGCGATTTCATCATTACGGGACATGGAATTGCTCTTTCATGGGATCCCGTTAGATAAAATTACAACATCTATGACGATTAACGGACCTGCTGCGATTGTCTGGGCGATGTACATTGCCAATGCGGAGAATCAAAGGATTAGTAAAGACAGAATCGGTGGAACTATCCAAAATGATATCCTGAAAGAATATATTGCACAGAAATCATATATTTTCCCCCCGGAACCCTCTATGCGTTTGATTGTCGATACTTTCGAATATGGTTTTAAGAATGTGCCAAAATGGAATACGATTAGTATTAGCGGGTATCATATCAGAGAAGCAGGATCTACTGCAGTGCAGGAACTTGCGTTTACCCTGGGAGATGGGATTGAATATGTGAAAGCTGCGATGAAACGAGGTCTGTTGATTGATGATTTTGCGCCACGGCTGAGTTTCTTTTTCAATGCTCATAATGATTTCTTTGAGGAAATCGCGAAATATCGGGCTGCGCGGAAGATTTGGGCTCAGGAGATGAAAAAACTTGGTGCGAAAAAACCACGGTCATTATGGATGCGGTTTCATACTCAGACAGGAGGGTGTTCTCTTACTGCTCAACAACCAGAGATTAACATTGTACGGGTGACTTTACAAGCGCTTGCTGCGGTGCTTGGAGGCACTCAATCGTTACATACGAACTCCATGGATGAAGCGCTTGCACTGCCATCGGAAAAAGCAGTACGGATCGCGCTACGAACGCAGCAGGTTATTGCGGAAGAAAGTGGTGTTACTGATACCGTTGATCCTCTCGGTGGCTCGTATTATGTTGAATGGTTAACCTCGAAAATGGTGGAGGAAACCTACAAGTATTTCGATAAGGTTGAACGACTCGGCGGGGTGATTCCTGCAATTGAGAAAGGATTCTTCCAACGAGAAATTGCTTAAAGTGCGTATCGGTATCAGAAAGAAGTTGATGAGAACAAATTGTTTTTTGTTTGCTTTAATCTATACAATCTAGTTGAAGAACCTTCTATTCCGATTTTGAAGATGGATGAGATAGTCGAGGAGCGACAGATAAACCGGTTGAAGACACTTCGTAAAGAACGAAATGCAACAAAGGTTCAGAACCGCCTCCAGCAGCTACGGAAAGCAGCGGGAGGAGACGAAAACCTTATGCCTTTTATCCTTGATTGTGTTCATAGTTATGCAACGCTCGGGGAGACCTGTGACGTCCTACGAGAGGTATTTGGAGAGTATAAAGAACAAGCGATTTATTAAGGAGACAGAACCATGGTAAAGAAAATAAGAGTGTTGGTTGCGAAACCAGGTCTTGATGGCCATGATCGTGGTGCGAAGATTGTTGCTCGTGCGCTGCGGGATGCGGGTATGGAGGTGATCTATACTGGTCTGCATCAGACAGCTGATCAGATTGTGAACACTGCCATTCAGGAGGATGTTGATGTAGTGGGATTGAGTTTATTGTCTGGTGCCCATATGACGTTATTTATTGATGTTGCCCTATTGTTAAAAGAAATGAAGATGGATGATGTGTTGATTATCGGCGGAGGTATTATTCCTCAGGAGGATGTCCCCGGATTGAAGAAAGCAGGGATCGCTGAGGTTTTTGGGCCAGGGACGCCTGTTGAAGATATTGTGAGTTATATTAAAAAGAACGTGAAACGATGAATGAGCTGTCTTCAAAGATTATTACGGGTGATCCTCGATCGATTGCTCGACTGATAACTCTCGTTGAGAATAATGAGCCGGATGCTGTTGAATCAATGAGGCAGATCCATCGGTATACAGGTCGGGCTCAGATTATTGGGATTACTGGTGTGATGGGAAGCGGGAAAAGCTCCTTGATTTTCGAACTTGCATTGGCGTTTCGAGCAGAAGGAAAAAAAGTCGGGATAATCGCGATTGATCCTACAAGTCCGTTTAGCGGTGGTGCCCTGCTCGGTGACCGTATCAGAATGACAGATCTCTCAACCGATAATGGTGTGTTTATCCGGAGTATGGGGACGAGAGGGATGATGGGAGGACTAACAAGCGCCCTGTACGATGTTGTGGAAATCCTTGATGCCGCGGGAATGAACGTTATCCTCATTGAAACCGTTGGGGTTGGTCAGGATGAAGTTGACATCGTGAAGATCGCTGATACTACCCTTGTTGTCCTCGTACCTGGGCTTGGTGATTCTGTTCAAATGATTAAAGCAGGCCTCATGGAGATAGCAGATATTTTTGTGGTGAATAAAGCTGATAAACCTGGGGTTGAGCAGACGGTTGCGGAACTTGAGTCTATGCTTGATCTTGTGAGTAATGTTGAGCGGCGAACACCGATTGTTGCCACCTCCGTAAAGGAAAGAAAAGGAATACAACTACTCATTTCAAAGATTGTGGAACATCAAGAGTATCTGAAAAGGAGCAAAATATTTGACAGGCGGAGACGACAGCGGTATGAAGCAGAACTCATTGAGATCATACGGAAACGACTCATGGATTTTATCTTTGATGAAAAAAAACTGAAAAATACAGTGGATTGTTGTATTGATCAAATTTCTAAAAAAGAGCTTGATCCCTATTCTGCTGCTGATGAAATTTTAGGAAAAATTCTGAAGTAATTCTAAAAAATATTGAGCAGAGGTTATTTTATCTTAATGGGATTATGCAGAGGATTACCTGTAGTTTGTTGAAATAAGCTCCATTTTGATGTTTTTTATGTCCGGATTGATTTCTTCCAAATTCCCTGTTATTCTGACGATGTTTCCTGCTGTCGGCGCGTAGTAACATTGCGCGGGTCCTCCGAACATCGTGATATTATATGCTTCATAGGTTCCTGCAGGGACCGTGATATTTTCGGTGTTCAGACAGAAAAACGCATCTGTAATGGGAGGTATTGGAAACACGTTTCCATAACCAAGTGTGGTTAAGGTTTTTTCGATATCAATGATAGGGAGGAGTGCGGAGAGTTCTGGGGGGATGAATTCTTTGCCAAATAGTTTGGCTATCTTGTTTATGAAATTGATAAGGTTAAGATATAAGGATTTTATCTGCCCATTTATTGTAATATTTGTGGATGTTAAGTTCCAAGCAGCTCCAGTGTTTAAGGGGAACTTCAACAGGGAAATTGGCGTATCAAAGGTTGTCTTAATATTCATGGTTATTTTCGCTGAAATTTGTTGAAGAAAACGAGGTAACGGAATATATGATTGCTGGACTTCGATTGAGAATTTTTCTCTTTTAAAACTCGCAGAGATCTCCTTTCGTCCCAAGGTAGATTTATCAACAAGTATGTTCCCTGAGATATCAAGGTTTTTAAAGGTCATTGATATGTTTACGGGACCGTTACCTTTATCAATGCCTACTGTGAGTTGTCCGTTTAACGTTGTTTTGTATTCCAACGTATAGAAGTCTCCTGTCGTACTGACAACGGTTAGTGGTAATTCTGCGATTGATAGTTGTAGATTAATTGATTTGCCTTCTTGTTGTTTTACGATGGAGATGTCATCGATCTGGTATGTCCATTGATCATCGATTTTCCATATAGGGACATCAATATTGGATAAAGTAGATTTTGTTTCTGTTGATGATTTACTTTCTATTTTTTGTAGTGGTTTTGCTACTGCGAAAGTTGTGGTTATTATCAGGATACATATTACTATTCCAATAAGTTTTGTTTTCATACCTTTCACCCAGTAGTTGTTTCTTATAATAAGTTCTTTTATAAAGATATCTATTATAATTATGGAAGAGGTTTTTTGTTTTTTATTGGTTATTTTCCTTTAAAGAGGGGTTTTCTTTTTTCCAGGAAGGCGGTCATTCCTTCTTTTTGGTCTTCTGTAGCAAAGCTTGCGGAGAAGGAAGCAATCTCAAGAGTGTTTGCAGAGGGTAAATCAATGTTGATTCCTTTATTGACGAGTTCTTTGATAAAACTTGTTTGAACAGCTGATTTTGTTAAAATTTTTTGTGCGAGTTTCTCTGTTTCCTCCATGAGTTTCTCTGGTTCAACTACCTTGTTTATGAGGCCAATGCGATAGGCTTCCTGTGCGTCAATCGTATCGCCGGTGAGAAGCAGTTCTTTTGCTTTTATTTTTCCGATGAGTCGCGGGAGTCGTTGTGTTCCTCCAAACCCCGGGTGAATCCCAAGATTTATCTCCGGCTGGCCTATTTTTGCATGGGTGGATGCAAGGATGATATCGCAGGCCATCATCAGCTCGCAGCCGCCCCCGAGTGCATATCCGTTCACTGCAGCGATATAGGGGAGTCGGGAGTTTTCAATGTGCTGCATTAGTTGATGTCCAAGACCTCCAAATTTTTTTGCCTGGAGGGTGTTCATTTCTTGCATTTGTGTAATGTCAGCACCTGCGATAAATGCTTTCTCCTTCCCGGTTATAATAGCCACATGGATGGTAGGATCGTTTTCTAGTTCCTGTACTACCGTAATGAGTTCTTCGAGTGTTTCCCGGTTTAACGCATTCAGGACCTGTGGCCGGTTAATCGTAATAGTTCCAATCCCATTTTTCTTCTCAACGATGATGTGTTTATAACTCATAGTTCTCACCTCGGGGGATAATCGTAGAATCCTTTCCCGGTTTTCCGTCCGAGGTACCCAGCTTGTACCATTTTTTTCAAAAGAGGGCACGGACGGTATTTTGAATCGTTAAATCCTTCATAGAGGACGTTCAGAATATTAAGACTCACATCCAATCCTATTAGATCCGCGAGCTCTAATGGGCCCATAGGATGGTTCATGCCAAGTTTCATGACGCTGTCTATGGATTGCACGGTGCCGGTTCCATCCTGCAAGCAGAACATTGCTTCATTGATCATAGCAAAGAGCACGCGATTTGAAATAAACCCTGGCCCATCATTAACCTCAATAGGGGTTTTGTCCATTTTCTCAGCAAGGTGCTTGATGGTAGTCGCAGTCTCTTGTGAGGTGCGTAATCCACGGATGACTTCCACAAGCTTCATCAGCGGTACTGGGTTCATGAAATGCATCCCGATGAACTGATCTGGTCGCTTTGTTGAAGAAGCAAGATCCGTGATTGGGATGGTGGATGTGTTTGAAGCAAAAAGTGTTTCTTTTTTGCAGATTTCATCGAGTTTCTGGAATACCTCTTTTTTTATTTTGATTTCTTCAACAATTGCTTCGATGATTAAATCCGCATCTTTCATATCTTCGAGTTTTGTGGTCCCATGTATTTTTCCAAGAATACTATTTTTATCCTCTGAGGTCATTTTTCCTTTCTCAATGCTTTTATTTACGTACTTTTCAATCGAACCAAGTCCTTTCTTCACGTACTCATCTTTCACATCATGAAGAACAACTTCGTATCCTGCTTTTGCTGCAACCAATGCAATCCCATGACCCATGGTTCCCGCGCCGATGATCCCTATCTTTTTTATCGTCATCTATGTTCCTCCTATCGTTCGACAATCATTGAGACTGCGTGTCCGCCACCAAGGCAGATGGTCGCAAGACCACGATGTTTCTTGTACTGTTTCATCGCATGAACTAAGGTGACCAGAATACGAGATCCGCTACATCCGATTGGATGACCAATCGCGATTGCTCCCCCATGGACATTGAATTTTTCCTTAGGAATACCGATTTCTTGTATGAGTGCGGCAGAGGCAGAGGAGAATGCTTCGTTATGCTCCACAAGATCAATATCATCGATAGTTAGTTTCATTTTCTGTAGCAGGTTGGTGACGCCCGGTATTGGTGCTTCCATGACATACTCAGGTTTTACCCCCGTGGTATCATATCCTTTAATGGTTGCGAGTACCTCGAGGTTCTGTTTTTTTGCCTTCTCCTTACTCATTACGACTACTACTGAGGCGCCATCGGTTATCTGGGAGGCGTTTCCAGCGGTAATCACCCCTCCTTCTTTAAAGAATGGTTTTAACGCACCAAGGCTTTCCATCGTGGTATCCTTGCGGATGCCTTCGTCCTTCATAAAAATAATTGGATCTCCTTTTTTTTGTTTAATCTCTACTGGAACTATTTCGTCTTTAAATTTACCTGTCTCCGTTGCATTGACTGCTTTCTGATGGCTCTCAAAGGCGATTTCATCACAGTCTTTTCTGGTGATCTTGTATTTTTCTGCAACAATTTCCCCGGTCATCCCCATATGGAAATTATTGTATGCATCCCAAAGGCCGTCATGAACCATCGCGTCGATGATCTTCCCGTCGAAGATTCGGTATCCAAACCGCGCCTTATCTAAGAGATAGGGGCAGTTGGTCATGCTTTCCATGCCTCCTGCGATGATACAATCTGCGTCATCGAGTTTTATTGCCTGAGCAGCAAGAACGACTGCTTTGAGTGATGACCCACAGACTTTATCAACATGATAACACCCGATTTCGTACGGGAGTCCTGCAACGATCGCAGCTTGTCGTGCGACGTTTTGGCCAAGACCAGCGGAGACGACGTTTCCCATGATTACTTCGTTGATTTCTTTTGGTTGTATCCCTGTTTTTTTCACCGCTTCTTTTATGACGATTCCTCCGAGTTGAGGAGCGGAAAACCCTTTGAGGGTTCCATCAAATTTCCCTTGCGCTGTTCGGAGTGCTGTTACAATGACTGCTTCATTCATATCTACTTTTACCTCCACCAAATAATTTTTTTATGGAGAAGGCAATCCGGTGTGCATTTAAAATATTTTCCAAAATTTTATGGTCGTAACTATTTTATGGATCGTGTAGAGATTTTTGAGGAAAATATTTCTTTTTATCTTTTAAAGTCATTGTAGAAGGAAGGGAAAAAAATTAGGGGGATAATATGAAGAACGTTACACGTCCCTTCCTCCTCTCCTTTTTGTACGCTTCCCTTAAACACTACATAATGTTCTTTTCTTTGTTATACATTATCATGAATACTATTGGCATTTAAAAATGTTTCGAAATTTTAATAACAAGTTATTTGTCATTTTCGAGGATTTTTTAGTTATAACGAAATATTTTCCCATTAAACATCGTTTTTGATAACATTTTTCTTTTCTCTTTACCTATGAGAAATGTCTGTTTTCTTGTTTTAAATTTCTGTAATTGCTCTCTGAAGAACTGCATGAATCACGAATATAATCATAAAAGAAAAAAAGGAAGGAGAACATTATTTTACTGGTTTCCGATGCTTTATTGTTCATGATTTCTTCTTAGTTGTTGAATCTATTTTTTTTATTACTCAATCTTTTCGATTGAAATAGGTGATGATGTGATTTTACTGAAAAAAGACCTTCTTTTTTTTATATTAATTGTTACAAGAGTTTGTTGATTTTTGCTGACAAAGTAAGTTTGATGTTTTTCTTGGTTTTTTGTGCAATCAATATTTTTGACTGTAACATATCTGATATTATCCGGTATTTGGTCATATGGCTTATATTGTTTACGTATCCAAGTTTTTTACAGAGTTGATCCGTACTTCTAATGACACTCTCGATGCTTTTACTGATAGCATTCCGGTGGGTTAAAAAAACGATAGTAACTAGGCTTGCATAGGTTGATGGTTTCACTTACTATTTCTCCTTTTTATAGCATTTTTTGGTTCTATAAGATATTTCGGTGTTTTAATTATATTATTTTTGATATAATACTTGGCAATATGAACGAGGATTTATAATTATCGATGATAGATCTATTTTAGGTATTCTCAATGTTAGTCTTCGATTTTTGACGATATTAAAGAAAAACTAATTGTCCATGATTTTCGAATAACTAACATTGGTCTGGAGTCTTATAACCATTGGAAATCCATTATGTTGTAATGCACATACTATCTGTTGAAGATTGAGGTTTATGTCACTGGCGAAAATATGCACCGACGACTCTAAATTTATATAGTTTATCTATTGTATTTTCTGTTGAATCCCTTATTATGATTCTCCACTAATAATATTTTTAAGGATTATTCATACCGGTTGTATCGGTCGTGTAAGTTTTTTCGTGGAAGTTTTGCGTATGTCCTCAGAGTATACCACATTCATGTTTACGTATAGGTTTAAAAGGTGAATGTCATCAAATCATATTGATATTAATAAATATAAAAAGAAAGTTGAGGATTTTCTGGTATATTGATATCTCTTTGGATTGTCAAGTATTTTTAGTAAAGAGCATAACCAACAGAGGGGAGATAATATGGTGCTCTCCCACGGTGTTGGCTGTAATAACTGAATTGAGATAATGCTCGTGGGATTGGTGCCGCTCCATTTGTATCATAAGTATAAAGCTGGTTCCTTCGGTTTAAAACTAATTCTAGTTTATTATCCTGATCAATATCTTGTGCTATTATCATTGACATGCCATAAAAACCGTAACCCTCACTTTTATTATTACTGAGCGGCATGGATCCTCGAAACACATAATTATCATCGAAGATTGAGATATTTCTAATGGTACATTCAAGAATTTCAACACGTCCGTCCCCATTCAAATCAGCGATAGCAGGAGGTTCCCAACATTTGAATGGAAGCCACGCTTCAACAGACCAGGTATAGAGATCCCAGATAAGACAGTTCGACCAAGAATCACTGCCACCACCTACGATTATTTCCAGATTTCCATCTCCATCTATATCATAAATCGTTGGTTGTGAATGACATTGCAGACCAGAAATTCTCCATGCTTGATGGATAACACTTCCATCAGCACTGTTGAATACAGCAATACCGTAACCACCTGTTTGACTGAGGGCAACAACTTCAAGAATTCCATCATGGTTCGTGTCGACGAGTGTTGGACAATGACTACTGCATAACATCTCTGGATGGCACCATCGTTCCGTGAGATTCGATGCCCAATACGCTACAACTCCTTTGCCTACAACATTACCATCGTAACCAATACTTCTCTCGCACATATAGAGTTCATACACACCATCATGATTGGTATCTCCAAGTGATAATCCACCATAACACGGGAAGTAACAACTTGTTGTAGCAAAAATTTGTCCATCGTGCGTAAGAGCAGTAACTTTTCCTAAGGACGACCCATTCTCCGATCCAGCCGTACAAACAAATACTTCAGGGTATCCATCGAGATTATTATTAATAAACCTAGTTCCGGAGGTTGTTCCAATATCACCGACAACACTATGTTTATTATATAAGGGTGCATTTGGATTATACCATAATTGAGAACCGTTTTTTCCGTTAAGAGCTATGGTTCCGGTATCACGCGAACAAATAATATCGAGATAACCATCTTTGTTGAGATCAATACTTTCTATTGGATCATGGGTCTCCCACATCGTCATTAAATACTTCCAAACAACATTACCCGTTATTCCATCATAAACGACAATACCGTTTGCTCCTGATCGTATAATTTCCATCCGCCCATCCTTATTGATATCAGCAACCAATGGACCATCTCTAACATCTCCAGCCTCCGAGGTTATAACCCATTTCTGTGTAGGAATACTAATAGGAACAATAGCTTGTGTAGTGAACGTGTACCATTTTCTTGTATATACATCACTGCCGGTAGGATCCGTCGCATTCACCCACACCATATAAGTCTTTGAATATGCAAGTCCAGAAAGATTTAGAGATTTTGTTCCGTCCGATATACCAGTCCCACTATTGGTTTTCCCGTTGTTGCATTGAATAGTCCAAGAGAAAAGAGTGCCCTCGGGATCAGTAATAGGAATACTCCAGCTTAGACTCAACCGGCTCCCCGAAGAACCGTTTCCTGTAGAAGGTGTTCCAAACACCGGTGGGTTATTACCACCACTTCCTTGTGTCGTAAACGTATACCATCTGCGAGACCATAGACCACTTCCAGTTGGAGTTGGATCAGTCGCATTCACCCACACCTTATACGTCGTTGAAGATGCTAACCCAGACAACGACAACGACTTCGTTCCATTCGGCTCACCATTCGCATTCGCAGATTGTCCATTGCTACACTGGATCACCCAATTAAAGCTATTCCCATCAAAATCATTAATGGGAATACTCCATTTGAAACTCAACGAGTTCCCCGTAGAACCATTCGGCAGAGAAGGCGTACCAAATATCGGCGGATCATTCGCCTTCGTCGTAAACGTAAACCATTTGCGGATATAGAGACCACTCCCAGCCGGATCGGTCGCATTCACCCAAACCTTGTACGTCGTTGAATACGCAAGTCCAGAAAGAGCGAGAGACTTTGTTCCGTTCAATGCACCAGTAGTGCTACTATTACGCTGTCCATTGCTGCACTGAATCCACCAATTAAAGCTATTATTCTCAAGATCATTGATCCGGATGCTCCAGGATAGACTCAACCGGTTCCCCGTTGAACCATTCGCTGGGGAAGGTGCACGAAGAAGCACAGGTGGATTATTACCACTTTTTCGTGTTGTAAATGTATACCAATTACGAGTATATAGCCCACTCCCAGCTGGTTTTGTATCGGTCACATTCACCCAAACCTTGTACGTCGTTGAATAGCTAAGTCCAGAGATTTTAAGATATTCAGTCCCATTGAATAATGCAGTTCCACTAGCAGTTTGTCCGTTGCTACATTGGATGGTCCATGAAAAGCGATTTCCCTCAGGATCGTTGATTGGAATATTCCAAGGAATCCAAGGTCCATAGGGAGGAGGACTCCACCAGTTCCCCGTAGAACCATTCACCGGAGAAGGCGCACCAAACACCGGTGGACTATTACCCGGCTTTGTGGTAAACGTATACCATCTGCGAGTCCATAAACCACTACCAGTCGGATCAGTCGCATTCACCCACACCTTATACGTCGTTAAATTTGCTAACCCAGACAACGACAAAGATTTCGTCCCACTCGACGCACCATTCGCATTCGCAGATTGCCCATTGCTACACTGGATCACCCAATTAAAGCTATTTCCATCAGGATCATTGATTGGAATACCCCAAGTCAGGCTTAAGGAGTTCCCTGTTGATCCATTTATCGGAGAAGGTGTACCAAACACAGGTGGACTATTAGATGGCTTTGTCGTAAACGAATAAATCACAGACGAATTCACATGACCATCAAATGCAGTCACCCTCCACCAATACTGAACATTCCACCCACTTGAATAACTCGAATTAACATCCCTCACCGTCGCATTCGCAACAA
>CABMCU010000125.1 GCA_902384685.1 uncultured archaeon
TGTTATCCTGTTCGATATTCACCGTTAAGCAATCAGGTTGATTATGCGGGTGGTTTTGAGATCAGTGTGAAATATACGGCGCCGATTACATCGCCGAAGACTCTGGATACCTCGTATGATATGGTGGTTATTGCTCCAAGTGATTTTCAATCAAGTCTCCAGCCTCTTATTGATGAAAAAAACACGAAAGGTGTGAAAACAACTTTTAAGAGTGTCGGGGATATTCTGAATGAATATTCTGGGTATGATCCACCTGAACAAGTGAAATATTTCATTAAATACGCGTACGACACCTGGGGCATCAAATACGTCATGCTTGTCGGTGGGTTAAAATCCCATATCAATGCGGTAGATAAGGATACCAAATCCGCTGGTTGGAAAGCATGGTGGGTCCCCGTCCGATATGTCACTTTGCCCAATGAGGATGATGAAGGGTGTCTCTGTGATCTCTATTATGGATGTTTGTATAATGCAACCGGTGGGTTTGACAGCTGGGATTCGAGCGGTGATGGCGTCTATGCCAACTGGGGTTGGCTGGGTGGTATGAGAGATTATTTTGATATGTACCCGGAAGTCTATGTCTCACGGTTACCATGCACCACTGTCAAGGAAGTCAATGTTGTGGTGAACAAGATTCTCACCTATGAAAGTACGGGCCCTGCTGCGAAACCTTGGTATAAGACCTTTATTGGTATCGGTGGGAAAACATTTGCTTATTATTTAGGGAAACCTGATGGTGAATACCTCTGTGACCTTGCCTATAGTTATACAAAGAATGCAATCCCTGATTTGAATCAAGTAAAAGTATATTCAACCAACAGGGACACGGGTGGTCTGGTTCCAACGCCACAGGATATCACGAAAGCCATTACACAGGGAGCTGGCTTTGTTGATTTTGAAGGGCATGGAGCTGCCTATGCTTGGAATACTATCTGGTTTGATGGTGATTATCCTACAGACTGGTGTGGTGGTGTGAACGTCTATTACTTCCCGTTGATCAATAACCATGATAAACTTCCTGTCGTTGTTGTTGGCGGTTGTCATAATGCGCTGTATAATATCACATTCATTGCAGCCTTGAAGGATAAATTGGATGATGGAAAAGCCAACCAGTACTTTTGCGCTATTCCAAGTGTAGTGTGTTTTAGCTGGGGTCTTGTAGTGAAACCACGCGGTGGTGCCATCGCTTCAACCGGCTGTACCGGGTATGGTATGGGTGATGAGGACAACCCGGTTACATTAAGTGGACAACTTGAGTCGAACTTCTTCTGGGAGATCGGTAATAACAGTGTCACAAACCTTGCCACAGCTCACAGTCAAGCCATTTCAAAATATCTTAATGAAAACAGCATCCAACAAATCGACGCGTTCGTTATCACCAACTGGGCGCTTCTCGGTGACCCGAGTTTGAGATTCGGTGGGTATTCCTCATAATCGAGGAATCTCTCTTTTTTTTCTTTTTTATTTCTGTGAAGTGTTCGCATAAAAACACGAGTCATTCCTTAGAATATATATTTAAAGAAACAAAATCAATTGATATGGAATGAAATCAGTCTCGTGGTTTTTTGTTTTCATTGATACTTACCTTTTACTCACAGAAAACAATTAAATATGTGACATACATTAGTATTGTATAAGGGGAAATAAAAATTATGAAAAAAATTATACCAATTATAATAGTGAGTATTTTAGTCCTCAGTGGACTAGGGGCAGCTGCGATCACCACGAACGTTTCCATTAAATCAGCAATGATCATGAAAAACGAGGCATCATCGATTCTTTTCTCGTCACAACCAACACAACTTGAAAAAGACGGGTTTGTTGAACTCGAGATGAATGGTGCGACAACACAATTACAGGAACCAAATAAACCAGTATTACCGATTTATGTAAAAACGTATCAAATTCCTTTCGGATCCACGAATATCCAGGTGACCTGTAATCCAAGAGATATCGGTACTATGACTCTCACAAAAGAGGTGATACCTGCTCGTATCGCTCCATTATCAGAACTGAGTGAGAACATGGCGTATGTGAAGGATCCTTCGGTGTATGGAAGCGCTGCGTTCTATCCGGATAGCTGGTCTAGTTATGATCTTGGCGCAGGTCGTAATGAAAACGATCAAGAAGTAACGTTTGTGAAAGTGGTGTGTTATCCTGTTCGATATTCACCGTTAAGCAATCAGGTTGATTATGCGGGTGGTTTTGAGATCAGTGTGAAATATACGGCGCCGATTACATCGCCGAAGACGTTGGATACCTCGTATGATATGGTGGTTATTGCTCCAAGTGATTTTCAATCAAGTCTCCAGCCTCTTATTGATTTTAAGAATAGTAAGGGCATGGCGACCACGTTTAAGTCAATGGAAGATATTCTTATAGAGTACACAGGTGCAGATCAGCCAGAGCAAGTGAAATATTTCATTAAATACGCATATGACACCTGGGGCATCAAATACGTCATGCTTGTCGGTGGGTTAAAATCCCATATCAATGCGGTAGATAAAGATACCAAATCCGCTGGTTGGAAAGCATGGTGGGTCCCCGTCCGATACGTCACTATACCCTATGAGGATGATGAAGGATGTTTAGATGATCTCTATTATGGATGTCTGTATAATGCGACCGGTGGGTTTGACAGCTGGGATTCGAGCGGTGACGGCATCTTTGCTTGTTGGGGTTGGCTGGGTGCGAAGAGAGATTATATCGATATGTACCCAGAAGTCTATGTCTCACGACTCCCATGCACCACTGTCAACGAAGTCAACGTGGTCGTTCAAAAGATCCTCACCTATGAAAGCACGGGTCCTGCTGCGAAACCCTGGTATAAGACCTTTATTGGTATCGGAGGAAAAACATTTAATTACTATCAAGGGAAGCCGGATGGTGAATACCTCTGTGATCTCGCTTATAATTATACAAAGAACGTGGTCCCTGACCTGAATCTGGTGAGGGTGTATTCAACAAACAGGGACATCGGTGGTCTGGTCCCAACACCACAGGATATCACGAAAGCCATTTCACAGGGAGCTGGCTTTGTTGATTTTGAAGGGCATGGAGCTGCCTATGCTTGGAATACGATCTGGTTTGATGGTGATTATCCTACAGACTGGTGTGGTGGTGTGAACGTCTATTACTTCCCGTTGATCAACAACCAGGATAAGCTCCCTGTCGTTGTTGTTGGCGGTTGTCATAATGCACTGTATAATATCACACTCATTGCAGCCTGGAAGGATAAAGCACACAACCAGTACTTTTGCGCTGTTCCAAGCCCGGTGTGTTTCAGCTGGGGTCTTGTGGTGAAACCACGCGGTGGCGCCATCGCGTCAACCGGCTGTACCGGGTACGGGCTAGGCGGTGCTACCCCAGTTACAAAAAGTGGAGAACTTGAGTCGAACTTCTTCTGGGAGATCGGTAATAACAGCGTCACTAACCTTGCCAAAGCCCACAGTCAAGCCATTTCAAAATATCTTTCTGAAAACCCCATCGCTCAAGTCGACGCGTTCGTTATCACCAACTGGGCGCTTCTCGGTGACGCGAGTTTGAGATTCGGTGGGTACTCCTCATAATCGAGGAATCTCCTTTTTTTTCTTTTTTATTTTTTGTTACGTATTCGCATAACAACATGAGTTACTCCTGTTGATATGTTTTAAAGAAAACAAAAAATATATAACCCAATAAGATATTTTAAAATGTACAATCATTCTGTTTTCATACGTTGAAACAGGATTGTTAAAATTTGAAAGGAGACAAAAAAGATGAAAATGAAAAAAATTTTGATAGCCATGATAGTAATCATGTTTGTCTGTAGTACTCTACCAGGGCTGGTTGGACAAACAGAGAATACGACAATTTTCAAGGAGAGAAACTACTACAAAGAAGACAGAGCGGTAATTCCAATTTATACTGAACATGGGTTGGAAAAAGTCCCTACAGGAAAAGGGAAACCACCAGCGACTTATGTGACAATCACGTACCCAAATGACGGTGCCACCGTAAGCGGGACTATCACCATAACTATTGACTCCAATGCTAACCCGACCATTGCCATTGATGGAACAACCGTGGGAAGCGGTTCAAGTTATACATGGGATACAAAACAGTATGCTGATGGTTCTCACATTATTCAAGCATCCGCAGGTAAAGCCAAAGATACGGCCACGGTAATAGTCAATAACGGTGGCGGCGGTGGTGGTGATGGTGTTGTTCGGAAATATGCTCTGGTTATTGGCATTTCTGATTACCAAGGAACAGCAAATGATTTGCAGTATTGTGATGATGATGCGATAGATTGGAAGAACATCCTAATAGGTGAAGACTACACTGTTACAATATTAACAGATACGCAAGCTACTGCAGCTAACATCGAATCAAAGCTTACCCAATTGTTAGCTGCTGAAGACGCAGATGATTATGTCGTGTTTACCTATTCAGGACATGGATCTAACGCCCCAGGATATGGATCATGTATTATCTCAACGGATCTCTATTATATGACTCATGGATATTTTGAATCGTTTTTTGCTTCTGCAGACAGTCACCATATTTACTTTGCTTTTGACGCCTGTCAAATCGGAGGTTTCCAAGGATTGATCCAGACAGGCAGAGTTGGTGCATTTGCTAGCAATAGCAGATATTCCTATGACGGTGATTCTGCTATGAAAAATGGGGTTTTTACGTATTATCAGATGGCAGGTTGGGGAGTCTATAATAATTTTGAGGAAGATGCAACCTATGCTGTTCAGTATATGCAAGTGTGGGCATCAACCGTTCATGTACGAGTAGACCCCTTTTGTAAGGATCAATTTGCTGGACCAATGGCACCGTAAAAAACCTTTTTTTCTTTTTTTTATTATTTTGATTCGCATAAAAACATTCGTTAAATCCGTGTCAATGCTTCTGATTCTAAAGATATGGTTTTAAAGAATTTCAACCAATTAGCATGTTGAGATGAAACCCTTCTTTTAACTCTTTGCTGTAGTGTATAACAATTATCAAGCAATATTTATATACTATTAGATACACAGATATACAGGGGAAGTGAAAATGATAAAAAAATTATTGATGATAGCTATTATAGGTTCATTGATAGGAGCCGCTGTTTTTAGTGGCTGTCTCCAAACAGGAACTGGACAGTTAGTCCTGAATATTACCGACACTCCAGGTGATTTAAATATCACAAGGGTAAATGTGACCATCTCCAAGGTAATGGTTCATCGAAGTGCAGCGGTTAATAATACCACAGCTGGTTGGGAAATGGTAGTGAATGATTCCCAGACCTTCGATCTGATTAGTCTCATCAACGTCAAAGAATTTTTCGGTAGTGCAAACCTCAGCGCAGGAATGTACACACAGATACAACTCACGATCGAGTCGTGTGTGATTACTGTGAATGAAACTGAATATAATTGCACGGTTCCCTCAGGAAAAATTAAACTCATTAAACCATTCGTATTGATGCCGGATCAGACCATAACTTTGACTATGGATTTTGATGTACAGAAATCAATCACAGAAAAAGGTAATAATAAATATACCTTCAACCCTGTCATTAAAGTGATACAAGGCTAATTTTTCTTCTTTTTTTTAATTTTATCATTTAGTTCACACAAAAAAACTATTGAGTCTTAAAACCGTGTTAATGCTTCTGTTTTAGATACTGTTTTACTTTCAAAGACGCATCTACCAGTAAGGGGTCTCCATGACCTGCAAGCATGATAGTAAAGTCGAGCGTTGAATATTTTTGAATGGACTGAAATGCTTGTTGTATATCCATTGAATATCGTTTTGATGGACCTTTCACATATCCATCACGATAGGATAATGTGTCACCGGTAAACAGGATCTTTCGAGTGATATCGTGCAGTGCTATGCTCCCGGGAGTATGCCCGGGTATATGAATGACTGTAAGACCTGATAGTACGTCTCCTTCCCTCAGTCTATAATCCACTTCAAAGGGTGGTGTCATTCTTTTATTGAAAAATTTGAGCAAAAAACCTATTCTACTTGTAGGAAACATTCGTGCTGTCCTTCGAGTGATCACCTCTGCATCCGTCTCGTGGATAGCGATAGAAGCGCCTGTTATTTTTTTAAGACGACGTGCATTTCCGCTATGGTCAATATCGCTATGAGTCAGTATGATTGTTTTCAACTCAGATGGTTTACGATCCAATTCATTAGTAATGTATCTGAGAATCTTGTTTATATAGCAGGGAAAACCTGTGTCAATAAGAGTTAACTCCTTGTCAACAAGGAGATAGCAATGGGATGTAGTATTATCTACCAAATGGACATTTGAGATTATTTCCATAATATCCCATACCGTAGATTAGCAATAATTATTTTAACATTTACAAAAGGAGCCCCCTTCGTTCTCTATGCGACAAATAATTCGTTAAAACCGTGCCAATGCTTCTGATTCTAAGGATATATTTTTAAAGACGATATGATTATAAAACATGAATCAGGGAGTGAAAGATTATTGCACGTGATTATTGGTAATCTGTTGTACCCGGTTCTCTCCTCTAGGGAGACTGGAAAATGAAATATGATGTTGTGGTGATCGGCGCTGGTCCCGCTGGAGCAACCGCAGCCAAATTCCTTGCAGAAAAAGCGATCAATGTTTTACTGCTTGACAAACAGGTCTTTCCCCGAGACAAACCCTGCGGTGGGGGGCTTCAAGCTCGGGTTATAAAGAGATACCCCTATATCAAAAAAAATGATCTCATTGATTCCTATTCTTTTCGCCTCTGTTTTCATTCTTCCTCGTTAAAATACAAGATTGACGTATTAAAAAGTGAACCGATCATAGCGATGGTTCTTAGAAATACATTCGATGAAGGGCTTGTCCACCTTGCATCTCAGAATGGTGCGATGTTTCTTGAAGGAAAAGCAGCAGTAAGTATCAAAACGAACACAGATTACGTTCGGGTAACCTTGAATGATGGCACTACGATTGATGCATCGTACGTCATCGCAGCAGATGGGATGTGGAGCACCATGACCAAACAGCTCGGAGGAACCCAGAAGAATCAGAATATCGGGATGTGTGTTTTTGAAGAATATCCAGTGAGTAAAAATATCATGGATCAGTTTTTTAGTGAACAACGGTGCGCACATTATTACCTGAACATTTTTGGAATCGCAGGGTATGGTTGGGTTTTCCCAAAGAAGGAGCACGTCAATATCGGTCTTTGTGAGTTTCGACATGCAATTACTTCTGACTATCAGAAAAAAAACCTGAAAACGCTATATGTGCAATATGTTACCCTATTGAAAGAAACCAAAATCATACCAAAGACACTCCAAGTTGGGACCGTGAAAGGAGGCGTGTTTCCTACAGTGCCTATGGAACGAACCTATAGAGCGCGAACAGTGTTTTGTGGTGACGCAGGTGGACTGACGAACCCCCTAACCGGAGAAGGAATTTATTATGCGATGGCCTCTGGAGAAATCGCAAGTAAGGTGATTATAAACGCCTTAAACAATGGTTTTGCTCTTAGCCAGACATTATCGGTATACCAACGCTGGTGGATGCATGATTTTGGGAAGGATCATAAACGATACTTCAGGCTATCAAAAGGATGGCGGGTAGATGTAGAAAACCTGGTGCGACTTTTTGAAAAAGATCAAAAATTTATCGACCTTGTCCTCTCAGTGGTCATGGAACCTTTGAGTATTAAAAAAATTCGGTGGAAAGTTGCACGACATGTACTCTCTGTTTATATAAAAAATCGCTTGGGATTAATCGACTAGCTGTATGCAGAAATCGTCATTATAGAACATTTACAAAAAATGTGTTATAAACCGTGTCAATGCTTCTGTTTCTAAGGATATGTGTTTAAAACGGAGGAAAAATAAAAAAAGGCATATTTTTTAGTGAAAGAATAAATTAAAAGAATATATGGTTGAGACGCGATCGGGTTCTATCAATAATGAATACAACTGTATCCTTACATCTGTTCATTCAGGGGCTGGAGTAGTTCCAGAAAACCGTTATCATTAATGTAGAGCGCTGATAAATGTTTCTCTTCTTCATTCCAAAATAAAATACCGTTTCGTTTTTCTTTCTTTTTCAGCATTGCTTTTCCTCCGCGTATCATTGGATTCATTCTCTACCTTCATTGTAACCAATTCTGCCTTTGCATATAAAACGAAATGACTTTTTTTTCCGCTATTAATAAAAAAACAACATAAAATTTAATGAAATGAAGGAAAAAAAGGGAATACTTGGGATAAGGAAAAAGAGAAACTCACAACCTGAGCATCGTAACCTGTGGGTTTACGGGATGATTGAATAAAACCCACGCTCTGCGTTTGCGTAACGTGTGGTTTATTTTCTGTTTGTTGTCGTTTGTTCTACGTTTGCGGATACGTTTATAAACGCTGTTGCACATGTGTTTTATATGCCAAATTGTCCTGCGTGCGGTGAGTGGTTTTCATTGAAGTTTGCGATGTTGGGACATCTCCGTTTGAGTAATGATGATTGTCACGTTGTTTACAGAGGTAAGAAAACGTCTCGAAAACGTAAGCGTGAGCCATCGGCGAACCTATCGAAACAGAATTACGATGTTCTTCTCGAACGTATTTCTAGCTTGGAAGCGAAAGTCGATGCACAAAACAAACCACAACAGCAACCTGCGATAAAAACGGAGACTCCTGTGACATCTGCGAACCAATCGAGACCGTCCGATAATGCACTTTTGGAACGTATATCTCGCGTGGAAGCGAAATACGATATGTTGAATAAACCCGAACAGCAGAAGGTGACAAAAACTGACACTCCTGTGGCATCGGCGAACCAATCACGATCAACCTTCGAAGATCTTATGGAATATATATTGAAATGGAACGCGAAAGACAATGCTCAAAACAAACCACAACAGCAACCTGCGATAAAAACGGAGATTCCTATGGAATCTGCGGATATATCAAGACAAAACAATAGTGTTCTTTTGGATGCTGTTCACCGCTTGGACGCGAAAGTTGATATACTAAACAAATTAGAGCAACAACGTTCTATAAAAACTGATACTCCTGTATTACCACAACCAAAAAAAATGACTTGGTGGGAATATACAAACACTGATAGAACTTTGAAAAATCAAAGTATATATGCTCCAGCTGATGAATACCTAAATCGTTTGGCCGAAAAGGGTTATAGCACTGAATTTGTTAGACAGCGAGCGTTAGAAAAACATTGTACATCTAGTTTTCATGAGAATGAAGAATAAAGGATTCTAGCTATTGATTTATTAGTTGCGAGTCGGATTGGTAGAAGACGCTATTATATATCATCTGTTTTTTTCTTTTTCTAATAATCAAATTCTTTTAAAATAAATATCTAATTATTTTTTTCGTAATAATTTGAGGTTCCCTATCAATTCAGCAATAAAACAGAAAACAAAAATATAATAATTTTTCATAAAAATATCAAAAAAAACTTAATTTTATTTGTAAATTCTGTTTAAAGAATAAAAATAATCCTTTTTTTACAAATATTTAAATATATAAACAACTATTTCTATTTAAAGTTTAAATTAAAAATGGAAAGGAGACTTTTAGGAAAATTAAAAAAAATAAATTATTAATTATAACCATGGTGCTCGCAGTTGGTCTCTTAGGTCTATTGACTATCCAGAATACAATCGCTGATGGATCAACAGCAACGATTTGGACAGATAAAGCCGATTATGCACCTGAAGAAATCGTTTGTATATATGGAACAGGTTTTCTTCCAAACACTCCAATAACTGTACAGGTTACATGACCAGATAATATTACTACGAGTTCCTTAGATCAGATTACTGGAGCATATAAGGTTACTATAATTTACGTTTCTAATGGAACAACCGATGAATTCGGAGACTTCATCGCGGCTTATCAACTCGATGGAATAACAGGAACCTACACAGTAACGGCAACAGATGGAACAAATACAGCAACAACAACGTTCACCGATGCAAGCATAAGCATAAGTCCAGATTTAGGACCCGCAGGAACAGTAGTAACCGTTAGCGGAGGTGGCTATTCTGCTGGAACTTATAGAGTCTATTTGGATAGCAACGGTGACAGCACCTGGAATACTGGTGAGCCTAACGTAGTGGTTGTTTTATCTGGTGGTGGGGGAGGACTGACGTACGACGTAACTCTAACAGTTCCCACTGTAACAACAGGTAATTACAATATACGTGAAGGAGCTAAATCTAAATCTTTCGCTGTGACACAGATGACCTTAAACCCAACTAGCGGACCTTCAGGAACAGTGGTGACCGTTTCTGGAAGCAATTTTCCTAGTGGAAATCAAAGAGTCTATTTTGACAGTAACGGCAATAATCAGTGGGATTCGGGAGAACCTTATCAAACTGTAAACCCAAGCGGAGGAACGTTCTCTACAACTATAACAGTGCCCTTAGTATCAGATGGTTTGTATGGAATACGTATTGGTAAAAATTCTCCTTACACTGCAATAGACTCTGCAACTTTCACTGTCGTTACACAATATCAAGTGACTTTCAAAGAAACTGGCATTTCCAGCGATGCTGGTACCAATATAGTATTGAAGGTTGATGTTGGCAATGACGGTAGCTGGAACTATAATTACATATACAATGATTTAACCAGCAGCGGAACATCTATCACTGTTGCCTCTGGAACCCAGATAAAATACGAGTACCAGACACCTGTAGCCACCAGCGACGCAGGAAAACAGTATGTATGGGATACCACAACAGGTACAGGAAGTTTCACTCCTGCACCACTTGGTCGAACAGGAACTTATACTATTATAGCAGCTTCCACTCTTACAGGCGGATACAATACTCAATGGTACATTACTGTCAATGCGAATGGCCATGGAAGCCCAACACAAGCATCACAATGGGTCAATGACAATGCTCCATTTAGTGTTTCAGTGACTTCTCCAGAAGTAGTCGTTGCTGATGAACACCGGTGGCTCCTTACTGGTTTAACTATCGATAGCGTAGCTCAAGATCCTGTTGTTAACATCGTCAGCTATGATCATGTGCTTGGATCACATGCAATTGTTTTCTCTTGGACTGAACAGTGGTACATTACCTTCACGCAATTTGGTGTAAGCACAGATTTTATCGGAACTGTTGTTAAGATAGATGGAATAAACTACGCGGTTACAGACTTGCCAAAATCATTCTGGTGGAATGATGATTCGTCTCACAGCTTTGCATATCAGTCGCCTTTGGCAGTGGGCATGAACAAGAAATACATATGGGATACAACAAGCGGGCTTTCAAATGTACAGAGCAATGCTTTATTCAAGGTGACTCAGTCTGGCAGCATAACAGGTAACTACCACTATATCTTACTAACGTACACAGTAGCAGCTTCGGGCCAATACTCTGATCCAGTCGCGGTATCCGCCACGCTCTTAGATAGCATAACCGGCGCCATCGCGGGAAAATCAATAACGTTCAACATCGGAACCCAAAGTGTTTCAGCGACCACAGATAGCACCGGTCTAGCTTCAGCCACCATAGTCTTGAACCAGCCAGCGGGAATCTACACGACCAAAGCAATATACGTAGGGCCCTCAGTTTCAACAAGCCTCTTTGTTTCTCAGTCTTTCACTATAATCGTCGAAGACATAAAATTTATTGAATACTCAGGCGATACAATAGTCCCGATTACTGAAAGCAGTATCAACTTAAAAGCCACCGTAGGCGAAAGTCAAGACGGCAGCCTCGGTAACCTCGCACTGATCAAGGTGACCTTCACAATCCGTGATTCTACAACGGACGCAATAGTGAAAACCTATTCAGGGGTTGCAGTAGGCGTAGTCGACCCCGGGATAGGCGTAGCGAAAATGATAATACCACGCACGGATCTTCCCGAAGGTGGCTACTACGTAATCGTATCTATAGATTCCAATAACTACTACACTACATTGACAACTTCAGACCCCGTCCCGCTGGAAATCTACACGCCAACCGGATCGTTCGTGACTGGCGGAGGATATATATTGAATAAGGATGGAAACAAGTGCAACTTTGGTTTCAACGCAAAATATCAGATTCTGAAAAAAGGAACTAAACTACAAGGCCACCTAACGTATATTAATCGCGTGAACAAATTAGACTATATGGTAAAGAGCACATCTGTGACTGGGCTCGGATTTGATTCAAAAGAAACAACGCATGCATACTTTGAGGGCCAATGCCAGGTTCGAATATACAATCCTGCAACCGGAGAATTTGAATGGAGTAATGGCGGTTATCAATACAGAGTCGACGTATGGGATAAAGACACAAGTGGAATTGGCGCTGATATCTTCCAGCTGTTGATACGCGACAAGAACGGTGCAACATGGCTAAAGACAGGATTCGATCCACTTGGTATCCTACAAGGCGGAAACATCGTTATCCATAGCAAAGACTGATAAAAGGGCGCTAAGTTACACACCTCTTTCTTTCTTTTTATTTTTCTTTTCTCGTTTATTAGATTTAATTACATATTTTTAATATTTAGGAGAAATCTATCTAACGTATCTCATGATAAAATAGGAATTTCAAATGTAAAATCACTGGTATTTGTCAAATCCATATCTACTCACAAGAAGGAGTGAATTCTAGCACAAAGGAAGCAGATTGGAGGGATTTAAAAATAGAGAACGTAAAATTAATGATTACTCTATAAAAAATGTACTTGATAGAAGATGAATTTTTAATTGATTATTTTTCTATTCTTTGTTTTCAAGTAATTCATCGATTTTTTTTCGGATTTCTTTGAGCTTTTCGTCTGTTATTTTCGGAGCGTCCACTTTCTGTTTGAGTTCTTTGTATTGTTCATCGGTTATTTTTGGTACATCGACTTTTTGTTGGTTTTCTTTAACTTGAACATCAGCTACCTTCACCACATCAACCTTCGGTTCAATCTCCTTAAATTGACCATCAACTATTTTCGAGACCTCAGTTTTTTGTTGGATTTCCTTGAACTGTTCTTCGGTTATTTTCGGTACATCGGCTTCTTGTTGAATTTCTTTAACTTGAACATCAGCTGCCTTCGACACATCAGGTTTCTGTTCAATTTCCTTAAACTGAGCCTCAGCTACCTTTGACACTTCAACCTTCTGCTCAATCCCCTTAAATTGACCTTCAGGTATGATCAGCGCATCGATTTTCCGTTGGCCGTCAAGGGGGGTAACTCTTTCTTCAAGTGTCGGCTTCTGAGACACTTGTTTTCTTCTTTTGATGCTAACCAATAGTGCTATTGCTACAATGACTATTACAGTTAACGCAGCAAGAAGAATAATTATATTTGATGGCAACGGGTTGTTTATAGGTTGTTCTGCGGAGTAGATAGTCAGCTCCCCGGTAAGGATGTTGTATCGATAGTCTACGTTCCCGTCTTCGTCTGTGTCAATGAGGTAGTTGTTGTTATTTTGTTGCACAAGAGTAATGTTTCCTGTGGTGTTGGAATAA
>CABMCU010000126.1 GCA_902384685.1 uncultured archaeon
ATCCTGATAACTCGTCTCCGTGTTATTATAAATCAACATCCCCTCTCCCCTAATCCAAGATGACGACAAATTACGCTCAATATATGTTGTATCCGCATACTGTCCCTTCACCCATGCGAGATCTATACGAGTTTTACTTATCGTAGTCGTCGTAAAATCAGTCGGAACACCAGGTTGAGCTACAACGATTTAAAATATAGTGATAAACAATATGCTACTTGCCATCATTGTTATTACAAATAAATTCTTGAGTTTCAATTTATCGCACCACCTACTCCTTTTTGTACACGGATGACTAAATAAATGTTATTTGACAATTGTTATCCAATTTCTCATAATTTTATTCCTCCCTTATTAGAAACAACATACAACTATCTACCAAAATTTGTCAGCTTAGAATGATTAAATGAATTTGAATTGAAAATAAAAGTAATGATACTAACATTAGTAGAATGGTAATTGTTATTGACCATGAAGCCCTGTCGAGATAAGATCTTACAGCCTCTATCGAACATCGTCGATATATTAAAAAATTCGGTTCTCTAGTACGAATACTCTAATTACACTTGCTCATTTGACAGCTTTTCTTCATCTGATTTCCCCTCTGGTTCTTTCTTGTATTTTTTCCAGATAAATGAAATCAAAAGAGTAGCAAATATATTTCCTATCATAAGGGCGATTGGGGTAAAAAAATTTTCCAGAATCATATAATTTATAATAAGAATAAGACCCATAGAAAATAACATGCCACCGGAAAACAATTTAAGTTGTCGACCCCGCCATTCCGATAATTTCTTAGTCCCAAGGGTAAACGCAAATATAAGAACAATGACAATAAGCGGAATTACGTAAATAATATTGTACATAAGGATGTATATATAATAATTAATTGCAGGGAGATGTTCTGCGGCAAGTCTAGTTACATAGACAAGTGGAAATCCAAGACTGCAGAGGAGTTCATAGAGGTTCACCGTAACTGCAAGGAAAATGGTGCCACCAAGAACCCCCGGAAGATACGCATTATGGATAAGGTCACGCATTTTTTTAAAGATTTTTTTCCGTTTTTCCTCAGACATACTCGTCGATGGTCCTTGTTTGAAAAAAAAGAAATCTTTAATATTTAATGCTCCGAGAATCACCGCAATAACCCCTGCGATAATAGAAATAATAAGGATTTGAATTAGTTGAATGGTAGTAAGAACTGCAATCATGAAAAAAAAGTAAAACAATCCTGAAAAAAAGACAAAGATTCCACCGACAAGAATTATTTTCCACCGAGATTTCAGATAAACCAAGAGACTAAGAAGAATGAATATTACAAAAAATGCACATGGGTTAAAACTATCCAATCCCCCTAAGACAATCGTCAATACCGGCAGAGAAAGACTCGTAAGATTCACCGGTCCGATCCACGGAAGGTTAATCACATTCCTATCATAATTCGTATGATTACTAATATTCACGATGTACTCATCGATTGTCTTAGTTAACTCCGTGTAGGTCAGATGTGATTCAGGGATTATTGTTTCATTATTAATGATCACAGATGGAAAGCTGAGTTTTCGAGCAAGCATCTCATTGTGGTTCGTTTGGTTAGAACCTACTTCTTTTTTTTGGATAATTACCCGTCCAGAATAATTCTGTGCATAGTGAGCTGTTATATTATCGATAATGGGAATAACTGCTTGACATTCTCCGCAGGACTCAGAATAATAGAAATCGACAATAATCTGATCTTCCGCAATAACTGAAGTCACGCTCAGAAGTAAAACAACAAAAATTATAAGGAATGTAACATATCGATTCATTTTCATATGTTTTAACCTCCTGAGACTACTGGTGGAGAAAGAGTGATTTCATCTCCCTCAGTAATCGGGGTATCGAATGAGGCGTACATTTTATTTTTTGATGCCATCATGCGACTCTTATCTTTTTCTGTTGCAGGGTATTGTTTAACGAAGCATTCGATAACATCACCGAGTGTGTTTCCCTCTCCAATATTCAATTGTATAGTGTCTTTTTTTGTGATGTCTTTGTATCGTCCAAACACCCTGATTGTAATCTTCATAAAATTCGTCCTTTTTCTTAATTTATTTTTTTCTTTTTTCCGCACATTGGGCAGTATGGATTTCTCTTGATATTCATGACGTCAAAACATTGGTTCCAGATATCGTAGATGAGTAATCCTGCTGGTTGTCTTCCACGAAGTATCTTTATTGTCTCAGTACATTGGATCGCTGCAATTATTGCTGGGAGATTGCCGAGCACAGGTGTCTCTTGATTTCTTGACGCAGGGATATTCTGGGCGATACACTGAAAACATGATGTCTTTTTTGGGAGAACTCCCATCACCATCCCGACAGTCTCTAAGACTCCTGCATAGACCCAGGGGATATTATGTTGTAATGAGATATCGTTGATAAGTAAACGAAGCGGTATACTATCGGTGCCATCAACAATCACATCAGCGTGTTGTACGAAAGACCAGATGTTTTCTGATGTTACTTTCTGATTAATTCCTCTCACCCGCACCTTCGTGTTTACTGATTGTAATCTTTCTCCTAAAATCAGTGTTTTTGATTTTCCGATATCATGTTCTGTAAATATTGATGTCCGATGAAGATTGGTAATATCAACGATGTCGTCATCAATAATATCAATGCTTCCGATACCCATGCGTACAAGCATATTTGCACTGTGACTCCCCAGGCCCCCACCGCCAATAATAACTGCATGTTTTGTTGCTAGTTGTTCTTGGCCTTTCTGACCTAACTCCTTAACTAAGGTTTGTCTTCTATATCTATCCGTAATCATAATCCCACTCGAGAAACTAGCGACTATTAAGTGTGCACAAATAAAGATGCATTATAAATATATTCCCTATCGTATCTGTTGATAAACACGCTCTTGCGGTTGTGAATAAATTTCTTGGTTTATTCTACCGTTGCTCCAACTGTTTGATCAACGTAGAACACAAAATGTGTGCCAATGTATTGTTCTTTTGTAACAAGATGGGGCTGTATATGAGCAATTGTTGTAATCACCATAATGTTATTGTCAACGATATCTGGGAAAGTAAGATTTCCATGGCTTGCCGCGCCATCCCAGGTCATAGTATAGGTTTGTGATTTTTGTGGTGCGAGATATACTAATTGTTTTATCGCATAATCAAGGAACCCGAAATGGTAATGATCTCCATCATTGTTGATCCATCGTGAAATTTTCTCTGTAACATATGATCTGACATATCCAAGGTATGGACTAGAGCCGGTATTTTTCACGGTTATCGTGATATCTAACTTTGCATCCCCATGACCTATAACATTCGATGTAAGTTCTAAAGGATGCACAGTTCTAGCTCCAGCTTCTTCAATTAATGGGCGATACAGGTTCGCGGTTTTTTGCGGGGTTGCGCCTGAGCCGACTATCTGATTGAATCCCCCATCAATAAAAATAGTTGGGATCGCCTGTCCTAGGTAATGTCCCCAAAAACGGTTTTCAGCGTTTTTATTTTGATCTATAACTAATGCAACAAAATAGAAGGGGAACTCCGAGTTATTATACATATAATAGAGTCCCTCTGCTGCATTGGGACAGTTTGGACACCAGGTTGTTGTTCCTTCCTCGATAAAAACAGTATGAGTAAAAGTCGAAGTTGTACCAAATATAGATTTCTTAGATTGTGTGGTTTCTGAGGTTGTTATGGTTATAGCTGCTGCAAATGGCGATACAAACAGTATGCCCACTAGTATAAATAGTATTATTTTTTTCATATTATTCCCCTAAGTTATATACAAATATATAGAGTCAAACTATTTAAATATTTACTTTTAAGGTTTTTTTATAATCTCTTTTGCAGGGATACCACCATAAATCTTCCCTTTGGTAAGCACTTGACCTTTCGTGACAAGTGCACCAGCAGCAACCACGACATCATCTTCCAGAACCGCACCAGGCATGATAATCGCACCAGCACCAATCACACAGTTATTTCCGATTCGAACCCTATCCATAAAAATAGTTTCATACTGCATGTTGTGAATATGCCCGTAGATGATTGCGTATTCACCCATTGTCACGTTATTACCAAATTCAGTGAGACACGGGTCTTTTATCACACCACCGACAAGTGAGTTTGTGCCTATCTTCATCCCAAGCAGTCGAAAGTAGGATTGTTTTATTTTTCCCACTGGGAAAATCTCAAGGAATTTACGGAAAGGGGTATAAAGGACGCAGATAAGGGTCCATTTAAATGTATTTTTATTCCTGAGCGAATATTCATAAGTGCCCGGTTGATATGTAATACGGAACAGATAGATTATTCCACCAGTGATATATAATTCGCAAATGAAAAAAAGAACAGCACCAACGTAAATAACGAAGGGAAACACAACGAAATACCAAGGAGAAGAAAACGCAAAATAATGGAAATATCGTTGAAGAATATAGAAACCAACAATTACTGGGATAAATCCAATTATAAAAATGAATGACGGTATCACTGAGAAAAAATAAGACCAAAGCGACCGTTTTGATTTTTTCATTTTCTGTACTTGCTCAGACATAAGCATAACAATACTATGAGCGACTAATAAATGTAATGATGAACCTATATTTCATTTTGACAATTTACCACCGTGTCTTTAAATATCATCAAAGACACATCAGTAAATAGGAGATTACTAGCATGGGAAAGAAACCTCTTAAAAAAAAGACTCGATTAAAAGTACAGAGTGTAAGAAAAACCCAATATTATGAGAAACGACCGAGACATTACGCATTCGGTTTCCTTGTTGGTGAGTATTAACATACTATATTCTTAAATGGAAATTCCTGCATATTCAGTGTAGGCTAGATTCAAAAGACTAAGATATCCATTAAGATCTTGCGATTGTTTGAGTTCTAGAATCGCTTGTTTTTGATAGGCGACCGCATTTTGAAAATATTGCAGGTTTTCACCACCGAGATTAGATCCTAGATACTGCTCGTAGAACATGAAAACCATCTCTGTTAATGAAAAAGCGAAATCCGCAGTCACTGAATCAGTCGATAGTGATTGTTCTGGAAACATATTTAATTTACTTCCCTCGACTAGGTCTTTATAATACGGAATAACATGATTGTTGTCAATCCAAAACCATCGCTCTATTCCTATCATTTTCGGAAAGAAAAAATCATGACCAGTGTTATCCTCATCTTGAGGGGAACAAATCCGCATGATGATCTGGTTTTTTGCTTCATAAGGAACAACAGCTTTATCAACATCCGCAAGAATCCACCCATATCCTGGGCAATACAACTCTGTCATGAAATGCATTTGAAACCAAAACGAATAATGCCGTATCGCCATTATAACGCGTGCAGGAACACCATTTGCTCTGAAGAAAGCGGTACTGAGATGTGATCGTCCTGGGCAATCACCGTTTCTGAACAATGTAGTCAGTGCATCCTGACCTTTCAGAGTACCAAGGTAGAGTTGGAGACAAAAAAACAAGTAACGGTGCCATTTCACATAGTCAACGATTCGTTGTGCGAGAACAAGCAGATTTGTAGTATGCCCTTTTAATTCATGTGCTTTTAATCTAATAAGGATATTTTTTGACTGTACAACATCCGTCGATGACAACCATTGTTTTGTCGCATCAGGTAGTTCGTATTTCTTCGGGATTTTCACATACCCTGGCAGATCGCTATAATTATTATTTTCAACCAAAACCCAGTAATAAAAATGCAGCGAAACAAGCGAACCTTTCGCCAACGGCCCTATAGTGAAATTCACAACTTTATTCGGCTCGTAGGTATCACTCTCTATCTTATAATGGAGAACCTGAGCGGTCGAATCGTTAAGAATTTCAAGCATAATTGGAACTTGATAGTTGTAGTCCGGAGGGAAAGCATATCGGATATGAAAACTGTCGACATTTTCTGTTGCGTTGACAAACAAGTAATATTCTCCTCGTAGCAGATCAAGTTCTTGTCCCTGGACTCTAAGGTCTGCGGAGTTTATATTATTTTGAATGGAGAGTTCGCTACTTACTACCGGCGAAACAGTAATACCGCTAAAGAGAAAAACAATGCTTATCGCTAGCAATTTCTTCGAGAGCGGTGTTCTATCTGAAAGAATTTTCATAAGTCTATTAAAATATTGCACCTATACACTATTTATATCTTTTGTAAGAAATATCTTAAATATTAGAAGAATAAAGAAAATTTTGTATTGAATATAAATCTATTTTTTCTCTGCAACGATAATAAATCTCCATTCGTTTTTCTTCCCTTCTTTTTCAATTATCGTAAACCCCGCATTGGTAAAAAATTGTTCCACCTGCTCTATTGTATGCGCTAACTTGTATGCATCGATATGATATTTAGTAACATCTTGACCTGCCCGGTTGAATAGCATACGAATTTTGATTAACAAGAGTTTCCATGTTGGAAAATCACGGTTCAAAGCTTCAAAGATGACCTTCCCGCCAGGTTTTAAAATTCTCGCCATCTCTTTAAAACTCTTATTTGGTTGGGTCCAGTATGGAAGACTAAACCTACTTGCGATCACGTCAACTGAACTATTTTTCAAAGGGATATTTTCAGAGATTCCAATGATTGGCTCAAATGTTTGATAATCAGCATTTTTTACGTTTCCCTTTGCTAACTGAAGCATTTTAATTAGTGGATCAATTCCTATGATTGTTGCTTGTGGCATTTTTAGAAAAATTTCAACCGAGAGTAAACCGGGTCCTAATCCAAGGTCTAGGATGACCGGATGAGACGATGATGTGTGTTTTTGAATAACAGACGCGAGATATTCATATAAATCATTGTATTTCTCCATGTATGTTGCAAATTCTTCTGCGGTTTTATCATCGATCAAAAACTCACAACCACCTGTTCTCTGAAACTCGTACTCAGAAATAATGTTTTTGTTTTTTAAAATTATTCGTAATGTCGAGTATTCCCTCTAGTTATCACAAGTTTTTTTGATTCGAGTTCTTGGAAGTTCTGAATCTCTGTAAATAATTGAAGTTCAATAGTTCTGTTTCGTCCATACGTGACATAGGAGATGCCGGATAGTAAAGATGCTAGTGATTCATTACTTCCATCATCGACAAATAATCTAAGATGAAACGCGCTTTCTACACCAAAATTCTGATTAATGTCAGTTTCAATGGATGTCGTAACGCAGGCGCATTCTACCGGAATCCATCCATTGTGACCTACTAATCCACCGACAAACACCTCAACCCATGCGTGAGCAGTAGCAATAACTGTTCCATTATCATAGCTGGTCACTAAATAACCTCGAATGAATCTCGCAGGGACGCCAAGTACTCTACACAGCGAGATGTACAGGAAGGAGAGATCATCGCAATCACCGGTCTTATTATATAATGTAACCGCTGCTGGTTGTACTCCCTCATTATTTGGATGGATTTGATATTGTATGTTTTCTTTCAACCAGATAAACAAATTTTTTGCAAGCACAAATGAGTTGTTCGTCTCTGCGTTGCTATGAATTGTCTTCGCAATCGCGGTAATGTTAGGATCGTACGGGTCGATAAAACGTGCTGTTTCATTCGCTTGTACTCGTGTGTAATGATTAACGATTTCTGGGTACGTCTCTGTAATTTCTTCAACCGTTAAGGCATTCTCTCCTTTCAAATCAGCAATCAGATAACTTTCGCTCTCCACCTGTGCTGTAAGCCCTAACTCGTATGTCTGTCCGTCTTTTCCTGAAATGTTCCATTGTATAAAGGTATTATTAGCTCGTGTTTTTATTTGATACTCGTGATTGTACAGGAGGTCATAGGCGGTGGTTCCAACAAGCACTTCAGGAGTATTGCACCAGTATGCGATCTCATATCTTCCAGTACCAGTACAGTTCACATAATACCCATAGGAAATATCATACCTAATTTTTGTAGGAGTAGGTTCATATAAGATTGGAGAAAAAATAGCTTCACAGCCGGACAACAAAACTATCAGAACAAGCAAGACGACAATAAAAAAGCACCAGGTGCTTTTCTTCATACGATCCCGGGTTTATCTCTTTTGAATAGGCTTAACCCGTGCTTGTGTGGTTGAGAATGAGATTTCTTGCTATGAGCAATATTGTACCGACAGCCATTACCCATCGGACATTGGAGACAACTTGGAGTATCCTTATGACAGAATGTACCCCCAAGCTGCGCGAGTGACTCAAGATACTTGTACACATTCTCTTTCATTTCCTCTGCTTCTTGACTAAGAAATTTAATGGTTTCATCAGGATCGTTGGTGGTTACCCAGCCAAGTCTTTTTGCAACGCGATTCACCATTATTGCTTTCTCAGTGACATTGGTCTGAATGTTTCCTGGTTTCTGTACCGGTGCTGCCTCTTGTCTTGATGGTGGCTGTGGCATCTTTGGCATCTTTATTTTATAATCAGATGGGTCAATATCTTTGAAGACAGTGACTGATTTTCCCCCATGATCTGTCTCTCTTGTCCTGATTTCAACAAGAATCGGAATTTGGATTGAAGCACCAGAAATCAACGCAACACCAATTGGCAGTCGCTGAATCTCATCATATGTTTGACTTGTGAGACCTTCAACAGACTGAATAATCGCTTTCAAATCATTAGGGTTTGTCACCTTTAAAATAATATTCGTATTACATTGAGAAATGATATTCTTATCAATTTTCGCAGGACGCTGACTGACCACGCAGAGCCCCATACCAAATTTTCTCCCCTCAGAAGCGACCGTACGAAGCATACTGGAGGAAACCGCATGACCAATCCCATGCTCCGGGCAATAATTATGTGCTTCTTCTACGACAAAGAGAAATGGAGGAATCTTCCCAGTTTTCCGATCTTTAAATAATTCCTCAGTTAGCCGTGCTACCACCACATCCTGGATATCAGGTGGGACGCCTCGCATGTTAATAATTGAACATTTCCCTTTCTGCACAAGATCTTCTGTTGAAGTTCCTTTCTCGGAAAAAACGCCTATAGAATCTAAGGATTCCAAGGATGCAATAACATTCCATCGTGCATTGCTTTTCGAACGTTCCACTGCTTCTATTATATCTCTAATACTATAGACTTGTTTGAATTCCTTGAGTTCTTTAATGGTCTGATACAGAACTGCGATCTGTGGACCAGAAAGTTTCGCTTGAAGCAACTCAAGAATTTCTCGTCCTTCAAGATTCATTCCGTTTAATGTTAAATGAGTTGTCGCTTCTCCGTCAATCAGTGGTGAAAACGTAACAATTTGACTGTTATAATCATTAGCCTTTACACCGAATCTCTCCATGTTTTTCTGATCTTTCTTATCCTTGTTCGGTTTTCCAAGGGAGATGTATTCGCCATGGGTATCGATAACAACCAAGGGGATTTTCTTCTTTAAAAGTTCTTCAATAAGAACACCGCATGCATAGCTTTTCCCACCACCGGTTTTCGCAAGTATACAAATATGCTTTTGGACCAAAGAATCAATGTTCAGAAATACTGGAAGATCATGTCCTTTTAGAAGACCTAGATACGCTCCATTCTCTTTGTCTGCTTGCAAACCAAGAACATGTCGTATGAGATCCTCATGAGCCAGGGTTATTTGAGCACCTGCCTGAAACGGACTGCGTGGTGCCTGCAAATGCCCCTCCTTATCTCTAAAACCGATTACCTCAGCGTATGCAGAAACATCACTTTTAATTGGAGGAACCGACCCATTGCTCTTAATGGTAATCGCATCCTCAAATTTCAAATCAGAGTACCCTTTGATATCCATGACTTGAGCGAGCACATACCCTTCTTCATGTGGTGCAGCAACGTAATCAAACTTCCGTAGATTATTAGCATCAACTGTAAAGTTAAATTTTGTTGAACCAACATCACCGTAAATAAGACCGACAAAGTCATTTTTCTGTTGTTGCATCCAGATTCCTTCTGTTGATAATGTGCGGAATATTATCTAGGGTTATTATAGTTTTTGTATTTTTTTTCCCCAAGTTCAGGCGGCAAACCAGCGCACAGTTCAAGTGCTTCTACTTCCATAAAATGTAATTTCCCCGGAATTACTAGAGTATGTAATGGCGGACCAAAATCCTTCTTTCTAAGAGCATTTATCGTGTTTGCAGCAACTACTGAATCAGGAGCTCCAGCACGGGCAACAACACAAGCGATATTGTCATCAGATAAGAGATTTTTCCTGAGTTTATCTTCCATTCTCAAGAGTAATTCAAGTCCTTCATTCGCCATCATATACCGGTTTTTTTCCACTTGAATATCAAGCAACACCAACGTATGCAACCCCATCTTCCTATTATAATATATTACACTATAGGGACTTGTCGGAAAATACTCTTTCTCGCCAAATGCAAGCGTAGTCGTCCTACCGAATTTGTAGTTCTGCAGGCCAAGGATCCCAGGAACAGCAGTCGAAATACTACTACTATGAATAATCTTTGTTGGAATTCCTTGTTTTATCGCGCGCAGCCGCAAATCAACATGCGTAGTTGCAATCATTGGATCCCCGCCCGTGATAAAAACAACATGATTTTGTGCTGCAGCGTTAATGATTCTTTCCCCATTCTCAGTTTCCTCTCGGGATAACACCTCAATTTTTTTCCCAATGAGTTTTTCAAAAGCCTTTTTGTCAAACTCTCCTAGTTTTGTTGTATAAAATTCCGCGAACACCTCATCGCACTGTTTGATTTCCTGTAAACCTTTTAATGAAATATCTGTTTCATCATACAATCCTAAACCAACAAAAACCAGTTGACCTTTTAACATTTTTTCACAACCATTCATGGTCTTGACATTCAAATATCTTATTCCCGGCGTTGATAAATTTCGAAACATTTAAAACACCTAAGTGATTCATAAATTTGGGCGACAACTACCGGCTCTTTTTGTTTACTTCTGTTACATAGGTTTTTCATGTTTTTTTTTTTAACGTGTCAACCTCGCACGTGTTATCAGTGTACCAGGAGGAAAATAAAGAAAGGTTTAAATTCCAGGAGACGTATTCCTGGCAAGAGGTGTTTTATGACATATAAACACGAGGGTTGGACCTTATACACACGAAACGTAAAGCTTAAAGGCGGAAGAAATCAAACAATCTATTTCTTCAGCAAGAGATCACCAAAGAGTGGAACGACCTGCGATTTACCAACTGGGTACACCGTTGGCGTTAATAAAAGAACAGGCCTTCCATACTTGAAGAAGAAGTAAACTTACTTCTTTCTTTTTTTTCTTTATCGTATTAGTTCCTTTGTACCTTTTTTTACATAAGAGTTTAATAACTGGTGTTTCTTCTTCGTTCCAATATGAACCGGAAACATGGTGAAAAAAAAAAGGAACAAAAAAACATAGCACGCCATCGGATTCATTATCTTTTTTGTGTTGCGGAAAAATGTGCACTTGAGGGAAAACTAAACCTATCTGATCGATATGTCGCATTAGCACGAAAGATTTCTATGAAATATCTTGTTCCTATCCCTACAGAATATATACGCCGATTTTGTAAACACTGCTATTGCTATTTGCTCCCACCATTAACCTGTCGAGTTCGTGTCCATCGCGCAAATATTATTACATACTGTATCCAATGCAAGAAGTATAGTCGGATTCCATTACATAATCATACCTCATCATCTCGTAAATTATGGATAAATAATCAAGTGTTTTTAGGTGATCAGAAGACCTGATTTTGCATCCAATATACTTAAATAACATATGGTTTATTACCGATACCCAATTTAACGAGAAAGGAAGAGAATTCCTATGACAACAGCATATGATGTTCCTGCAAAAGAGTTTATCACGGCATTAACAAAAAAATTACTAAATGAATCTGCAGTTGTTCCACCAGATTGGAGTAAATTTGTTCGTACTGGTGTCTCCAAAGAGAATCCTCCAGAGACAAAGGCTTGGTGGCACACCCGGTGTGCATCAATTCTTCGGAAACTCTATATCAACAAAAATATGGGTGTAGAGCGTCTCAGAGCAGAATATGGTGGGAAAAAAAACCGTGGATCAAAACCTAATAAAGCGGAAGCAGGAAGCGGTGCGATTGTCCGTCATGCCCTTCAACAATTAGAGACCGCTGGGTATGTTACAAAGATGAAAGGGAAAGGCCGTATGCTCAGCCCAAAAGGAGTTAAATTCCTTGATAACACAGCCTTTGAAGTAAAAAAATCCCTCATTGAAACATTTCCTGAATTGAAAAAATATTAAATAGGTAAAAGTAATAGGTTCGTCTTGAGGTTTTGGAATCACTATGGATGATATCGAAGCTATCAGGAAGAAGAAATTACGTGACCTTCAACGACAACAAACGTTCTCGCAAGAAGACTTCGAAGAGAATCAAGAGGCTCAGCAGAAAGAGTTTGAAGATCATAAAAAACACATCTTGCGAGCAATTCTCACTGATGACGCACGAGAACGTCTTGGACGAATTAAAGTTGCACGTCCAGAAATGGCAGAAAACTTAGAGAACCAACTCATCATGCTCGCACAATCTGGGCGACTCAAAAATAAAATAAACGATGAACAGTTACGGGAGATACTCTCAAAGTTGCTCCCAAAGAAACGCGATATTACGATTCGCAGAAGAGGAATATAAATGTCTAGTCATAAATCTTTAGGAAGGAAATTACGATTATCCAGAGCAACGAAGAGCAATCGACGAGTACCAGCGTGGGTGATGATTCGTACAAACCGGCGATTTACTAAACATCCGAAAACACGCCACTGGCGGAGAAATTCACTCAAAATAGGTTGATACATATGGCTGAGAAAGATTCTGAGAAAGAACTCGAACGGATTTACATAATCCCACTTAGACGCGCAAAAATCGGACCAACATCACGAGCAGTCCCCAGAGCAGTTGATGATATTCGTCATTTTCTCATAAAACATATGAAAGTCGAGCAGAAAAACGTCTGGATTGACGATTTTTTGAACAAAGAACTCTGGAAGTACGGGAAATTTTGGGTTCCAAGTAAGATTCGTGTTCGTGCTGTAAAATTTGAAGATGGTGTTGTTGAGGCAACGTTACCGGAGCTCGGTGAGAAGAAATCCAGAAGAGAATTCTTAAAAGAGATAAAAGAGAAGAAAACTCCGATTCTCCGACGAGAGGAAGAAAAAGCTGAGGAAGCAGTACCTGGTGCTGAAGGATACGATATTACTCCAACTGGTAAGGGGGAAGTAAAAATCAAGAAGAAGAAAGAGAAAGCTCCAAAGGAAGACAAGACCGCGGAGACGAAAGAAAAAACTGAGAAAAAAGGAAAACCAAAAGAAGCAAAAAAATCGAAACCAGCATCAAAGAGATCGACTGCGGCAAAGAAGAATGAGAAGGAAAAATCTGTCAGTAAACGAAAATCAGCTTCGAAGAAGACGGAGAAAAAAAGTGAATAAGAATGCTTCAGCTCTTGGATTTTAATGAAAATCCAAACGTAGGAATCTACTGTCGGGCGAATGATTCTGTTGTTTTTTTACAGAAGAGTCTACAAAAGAGAACCAAACAGTTAGTTGCAGATGTTCTTGGTGTAAAGATTGTAGAGCTTTCTATTGCTGATTCTACAATTATTGGTTCACTCTTGACATTTAATTCATATGGTGCGATTGTTACTGCCTATGCGAACAAAGAGACTTTTAAAACTATCGAGAATCAGGGGCTTAAAACCTTTCCGATAAAAGATGTGATTAACGCTGCTGGGAATGATATTTTAGCAAATGATTATGGAGCTCTTGTTCACCCTGATTTGCAGAATGCTACTGTGAAAAAAATTGGTGACATACTCGGTGTGTCGGTACAAAAAGGGACCATCGCTTCACTGGGTACTGTTGGTATGGCCGCGGTTGTGACAAACAAAGGTTGCCTCTGTCATCCGAAAGTAACTGATGAGGAGAAACAACAGCTGGAGAAAATCTTTGATGTTGATGTTATGATTGGAACCGTGAATCATGGATTCCCTATGATTGGTAGTGGTCTTGTGGCAAATACAAAAGGTGCGATCATCGGAAACATGACCACTGGTATTGAGATGGGACGTATTGAAGAAGCATTAGGATTTTTATGATAATATCCATCGGTATTCTTTTCTTTTTGTAACTTTTTTTTAGGAGGAAATTTTAAACCAGTTAAGGGAATTAAAAAATTCCGAAACGTTCTTATATTACATGGCCTATTCCTTTGGTAGGCGGAGAGATGGGATTGCAAGTAGAACAAAAATTTTTTATTTACGGAGTATACACCTCCGCCGCCTCCCCCATATAATATTATTTAATCACTATCTTTAAAAACATAGATTTGTTTTGGAGCGTGATTCTATGAAACTATTACTTATCCACAGCGACTTTATCGAATACGAAGTCAAAGAAAAAGCAATTCCACACCCTGAAGAAACGAAAACGACAAAGGATCGCTTAGACGAAGCTCTTACAGTATTTATCGCGGTTGAAAAAGTCGATGAGAAATCACCATCGCTCGCTGTCGAGGAAGCGACAAAGGAAATTATTAAGACAGCTGAATTACTCAAAGTCAAAAACATCATGCTTTACCCCTATGCACATCTCTCTTCTGATCTTGCAAGTGCTAAAGCTGGAAAGGACATTCTTCTCCAACTTGAAGAAGAGGTTAAAAACCACAGATTTATAGTAAAACGATCACCTTTTGGTTGGTATAAGGCATTTACTATCTCCTGTAAAGGTCATCCTCTCTCTGAGCTTTCCCGGGAGATTATCCCCGGAGAAGAAAAAAAAGCGGTAGAGAAAGAAAAAGAGATCATTTCTCAATGGTGCATTCTTACCCCAGATGGAGAACTAATTGATGCTGATAAATTCAATTTCTCTGGTCACGATGAGCTCAAACTACTCTATGAGTATGAAAGCAGTGGAACACGAAAGATTGTAGGTGAACCACCACACGTGAAGATGATGCAATTACAGGAGTTAGTCGACTATGAACCTGCGAGTGATTCTGGGAACTTCCGCTGGTACCCTAAAGGGCGCATGATTAAAGGACTTCTAGAACAACATATTAACAATATAGTAAGAGACCTAGGTGGTATGCAGGTGGAAACACCAATCATGTATGATCTTGAGCACCCTGCCTTAGGTGAATATGTGAAAAAGTTTCCCGCCCGACAATACATTGTAAGATCAGACAAAGATTTCTTTCTACGGTTCGCGGCCTGTTTTGGGCAATATATGATCGCGCATGATATGACGATCTCCTACCGAAATCTTCCCTTGCGATTGTATGAATTGACGCATTATAGCTTCCGTCGTGAACAAAGTGGAGAAGTCAGCGGTCTGAAAAGATTGCGAGCATTTACTATGCCGGATCTTCATACTTTCTGTCGAGATCTTCCTCAAGCCACTGAGGAATTTAAAAAACAATTCAGCACTGCGATGCAATGGATGAATTCCCTGAACCTAGATTCTGAGGTTGCCCTTAGATTTGTCAAAGAATTCTACGAAAAAAACAAAATCCTTGCGCAGGATCTTGCAAAATTAGCGGGAAAACCGATTCTTATTGAACTCTGGAACCAACGGTATTACTACTTTGTCATGAAATTTGAGTTCAATGTCATCGACTCCATGAAAAAAGCAAGCGCACTCTCTACTGTTCAAATTGATGTGGAGAACGGAGAACGATTCAACATCGTCTTTGCAGACGAAAAAGGTGAAAAACAACATCCATTAATTTTACATACGAGTATCTCCGGAAGCATCGACCGAAACCTCTATGCGTTGCTCGAACGCGAAGCAATCAAAATAAGCCAAGGAAAAAAACCAATGTTGCCACTCTGGTTGTCACCAACTCAGGTTCGTTTCATACCAGTTGCTGATGAATTTGTCTCTGATTGTGAGAAATTCATCGATATGTTAAATAAAATCTCGCCATTCTATTTTATTAGATCGGATATCGATGATCGAGAAGAAAGCGTGGGTCGGAAAATCCGTGATGCAGAAAAAGAATGGATCCCGTATATCGTAGTTGTTGGTGAGAAAGAACGTAAAGAGAAAACACTCTCACCTCGTGTGCGTAAAAGCGATCTGGGACAAGGAGATAAACCCTATACGATTTCACAGTTCCATAGCCTTATCCTTGAGCGAGTCAAGGATTATCCTCAACAAAAATTACCGTTAACATTGTATTTGTCAAAGCGGCCGAAATTCAAATGGTAATAAAAGAAATTGTTCAACCATTTTGCGAGTGGAATGGTTCATGATAGAAAGAAAAATAATTCAAAATCTCGTTGAATCCTATGATTCAAAAAAAATTACCATCGGTGTACTAGGTGGGCATTCAGCACTTGATGTCTGCAGAGGTGCAAAAAAACAAGGTTTTCGGACACTTGCTGTCTGTCAAAAAGGAAGAGATAAAACCTATACTAAATACTATAAAACCCGCGGTGATGGTCGAGGATGTATAGATAAAACTATTGTACTTGACAAGTTCAGTGAAATTACGAAGCCACCGGTTCAAGAACAATTAAGAGATGAGAATACGATTTTTATTCATAACCGGTATTTCTGGGTGTATTTTGATTTTACTGATATCGAGAATAATTTCAAAGTCCCGATTTTCGGAACGCGTTCTATGCTTAAACTCGAGGAACGGAACGTCCCAAAAAACCAGTACTATTTACTGCAGAAAGCAGGTATCCGATATCCGCAGTTGTTCAAATCACCAAACGATATCGATAGGTTGACTATCGTAAAAGTCAATGAAGCAATCCGTGGATACGAACGCGCATTTTTCTTTGCATCAAGTTTTGCGGATTACAAAAAGAAATCAGATCAACTCCTGGCAAAAAAAATGATCACTCCAGAATTATTGGATCAGGCAGTTATTGAAGAATATGTGATCGGGACGCAAATTAATTTTAATTATTTTTACTCAGCATTGGATGATGAGCTGGAGATAATGGGTACAGATACTCGGAGGCAAACTAACCTTGATGGTCTGCTTCGTCTCCCAGCAGATGAACAATTAGCGGTGCTCAAATATATAAAACCAAAGATCATTGAAACGGGCCATATCGCAGCGACCACGAAAGAATCCATTATCGAATCGATCTTCGAGCTTGGTGAAAAATTCGTGGCAACAACAAAAAAGGAATATCCACCTGGCATCATTGGTCCGTTCGCACTCCAAGGTGCAATAATCGCTGATAAAGGTAAAGAAGAAATGGTAGTTTTTGATGTTTCCCTGCGAATCCCTGGTAGTCCATTGACGCAGTTTACACCTCATTCAGGTTATTTGTATGGTGAGTCAATAAGTTATGGTGATCGTATTGCGATGGAGCTTAAAAAAGCGATTAAAACGAAGCGGCTAAAAGAGATCGTTACCTAATAGCAGGTGATGATGCGTTCTTCGGTTACAATCTTCTCTACCTTTACGTCGTGTTTCTCAGTTGGGATATTCTTAACAATTTGAATCTCAAACGCAAGACCAAGACAATGAGTTCTCATTTTTTTCTCTAACAATCGATCATAATAGCCCATCCCATGACCAATTCTATTTCCGTGACGATCAAAAGCGACGCCAGGGATAATCATCAAATCAATCGATTCTAGTGGTACTTCATTGACACATTCTTGTCGCGGTTCTAAAATAGTATATGCACCAGGTATGAGATTATCCCAGGAGGTAAGCGAAGAACAAATAATCGTACGGTTATTCAGATCTGTTTTTGGGACGAAAACCTGTTTTTTCATTGTAAGGCTCTCCTTGATCATTTCATGAGTACATACTTCATTGTCATAAGAAACATATAAAAGGATTGTTTTAGCCTCTTTGTATTCTCCCATATGAAAGACTCGTTCTTTGATTCGTTTACTTTTCTCTATAACCTCTGAAAGAGGCATGCTATTACGTTTCTTCAAAATCGTAGAACGAATGTCTTTCTTCATGAAATTTCTATATTGGTTATCGGTTATTTAGCCGTTCACTTTTTTTTTTAACAAAAACGATTGTGCCTTCGGAAGCTCGACCATTATTAATGCTAAAGTGCTCCAATATAAATATCATGAGATGCTCTCTAAAACGCCTATGTTTAAACCTTTAAATCTGGTAGGTAATATAGTTCCGGTCTCTAATTAACGACAAATTAAATGATTTTAACAAGGTTAAGTTTAAATACAATAGCATCCTAATACAGTATTGGGGAATAAAATGAAGAAACTCATACCAATCCTGATAGTGGGTATTTTAGTCCTGAGTGGACTAGGGGCAGCCGCGTTTACTACGAATGTGTCTATTAAACAAGCAATGATTCTGAAAAATGAGTCATCATCGGTTCTTTTTTCATCACAACCAATACAAGTTGAGAAAGATGGGTTTGTTGAACTTGAGATGAATGGTGCGACAACACAGTTACAGGAGCCAAATAAGCCAGTGTTGCCGATTTATGTGAAGACGTATCAGATTCCTTTCGGATCCACGAATATCCAGGTGACCTGTACTCCAAGTGATATCGGTACTATGACTCTCACAAAGGAGGTGATGCCTGC
>CABMCU010000127.1 GCA_902384685.1 uncultured archaeon
CAGAAAGTCGACTTCGTTTTCCTTTATTTTATTATGTTTTTTCCAGTTATATATCCTCATGATTGTCATCCCATCCATGGCTGGATGGAATGTAATTTTAGGTTAAATGATTTTTGAGACAATGCCGAAAACCAGTTTGAAGAGTTTAAGTCTTCATTCGAAGGGCTAAGTGAGTACCTTGTTAAACTTCATGAGGAGATATTGTCTATGCTAAGTAAAATTGAGGATATAACGCTCAGACTATCTAAAGTAGAACAATTTGTACAATCTAATATGCATTCATCCAAGTCAATTATACAGCAAGAAGCGAAGACAGATATACCTGAAATAAAAGGAGAAAAAACTCAGATATTCTCGGAGTTGATCATACAATATGGAAGTTTTGAGAATGTGTTTAAATATGTCGACCATTGGATTCTACTGGATGTTATAAATAAAGATCCAAACCTTAATCTTTCTCAAAAATTAGAATATAAGGATATTGCTTCGAAGAAATGGTTAAGACATTAAATATTTCAAATGTTAAAATCCTTAAAACTGCATTAATACGATTTTATGACGTTATTACTCTACATACCTAATCCCCCATCGTGGAGATCGGATATGTTTAAAAATGGTAATATCTTGTTGTTTTGGTAATATCATGTGACACGCGGATATGATCTAGTGGTTATGATATTGGCTTCCCAAGCCAATCACTCGGGTTCGAATCCCGGTATCCGCACTTTTCTCCATATAGTTGTTTGGTTTTAGTCGCTGATTTTCCTATATTTTGTTGTTGTTGCTTTTGTTGATTGTGTGTTATTAGTGTGTATGGGTGCATCGTTTGTTGGTATGGTACACTTCCCTCGATATATGTGAAATATTCTACCAATTTTATTTGTAGAAATGCTGAAAGGTTTAGATCATAGTCTTTTACTTTTTGGAATAGTAGCGGTGGTAAAGTCACGTTGGTACGTATTCGTTTTATTTCTTTTTTTGTTTTCATAATTTTTTCACCTTTTTCGGTTTTGACATATTTTTACCTCATACCTGTAATTTCGGAGTGTGTATATATACATTTTTGATACATCTAAAATTTCTTAAGGATTGAAAGATATAGCCCAGGAGGAGTTTTCTGGTGCTGTTTGGTACTTTTTCGGGTATTACCTGGAGTATGCGTACTTCTACATTTGTTATTTGCATTCCAGATAAAAATTAACATATGCAATATTAGTTGCATTAGCACCTACCCAACTGTAATTATAAACTGTGTTGGCAATGTTGTATCAAGGAGGTAATTAGAATGGTAACGTTTGTTAAAATAACAGAAAAGGGAAAACTGTTGGAATTATGGGAGGAAATCAATTTAGGGGATTAATACAAATAAAATAGATAACAAAAATTGGGGGTAAGTAGAATGGATTTTGATACGAGTATGATAATAAATTATATTATTCCTGATTCTCCAAGTGATTTTGGAGCTATACTGCTTTGGGTATTGATTATAGGTCTTGTGATTATTGCGATTATAGATATACGCCTTTATTTGGATTATCGAAAAACGTCTAAAAAAATAGAAAAACCGCAACAGAAACTTAACAAAATAGAACAAATGAAAAAATCGAAAGAAGAAAGAATGCAAGAATTTGTTGAAATCAGAAATAAAGTTGACAAAATAATTGAAACAAACAAATTGTAACTAATCATATGGTTTTTTTATTTTTTAATTACTGATAACCTCCAATACAGATTTCCTTATAAGGATAGTAACAATACCAAAATTGGAGATTAAATTTTGATAAAAGAAGAAAATGAATTTATTAAACGACATCATAATAAATTTCTTCAGGTGACTCAGGATTTTATTGAAGTTTGTCCAAAATGTAAAAGTATTAATATTTCTACTAGACAAAGAAAAATACCAAAATATAGATGTCAAGATTGTAAAAATGAATTTGATGATCCTAAAGCTAAGATTGTTTATACAACGAAAAAACAAAAACATGATTATGGACAACAATACTCTAATCCTGATGAATAAAAAATTCACTTGATTTTTTATTTCCATTTACGATAAAAATTTTGTGCAAATCGAGGTTTTAGAAAATGGAAGGAAAGGTAAAATGTGGAGGCATTTACAACCATTACCTTTCCTTTGGAAAGGGAAGGGAATAAAAAAATAGGGGGATAAATATGAAGTACATTGGACATCCCTTCCACCTCTCTCTCCAATAAAATAGAACCACATCGTATTTTTAAAATTATCTATATTTTACATAACATTTGTAACATAAATGAAATAAGGGCTTCGCCCTTATAATCCCGTTCCGCCTTCGTTCCTCGGCAAGCCCTATGGTCTTGCCGTATCTCACTCGGCGGTCATGGTTGGTAATCGCTGCTGTTGATCATCAACAATCTGAACATTGTGATGATGAGGTTGATCTCGAACATATGCACTGGACTGCGCAAGGTTTTTCCACCCTGTTGATTCGTAATGGTCATATCCGCTCCAGAAACCACCACGTGGATA
>CABMCU010000128.1 GCA_902384685.1 uncultured archaeon
GGTGCTAACTCGCGGAAGCTTCCAAATATCCATGTCGTTGATGACACTGCGATCGCTAGACCAATTAAGATCAGTGAAGCGATCAAGAACGTGGGTAATTTTACTTGGGTGACTGCTACGAGGTAAAAGAACGATAAGATACCAACGATAAATCCAATTACAGAAACAATAACTCAGAGCGGTGTCTCAAGATTTGTCATGTTTACATTCGTCGTTTGTCCTATACCGAAGCTGAGCCCAACGAGAAGGGCTACGCAGATTCCGATCAGGAATAGCCAACTGACTATTTTTTTTATAAATCTCTCCATTTTCCACCTTCCTAGTTTCTATTGTTTCAGTAAGAGTAAACAACGTTATTATTCTATTTAAACATTATCCTTCTTTCAATTATTTTCCAGGAGAACACTCCTTTTTCATCGTAATCGTTTTGAAATAGAAAATAGAGTAATTAATAGTATTGTTCGGGGTCTGGATACGTCTGGGAGGAAAGGATAGATAAAAAGGTAGACATTGTCTGGGAAGAAAGAATAGATAATTCTGATGGGTTCTGTGATGATTGTAAGTTTTTAATACTTAGTAACGATTGATGCTTTTATTATTGAAGATATGCTTATTAAAAAATATCTGTTATGAAATTGGTGATTTCCGGTGGGAGCAAATGGGATATTATTGTAATGAATGCAAAAAGACTATTTCAATGGAAGAGTTCCACTATTCAATGAATAGATATAACAAAGCTCTTTGTAGTGATCATCAGCGTAGTAATACAATACGTGGAACTACCAAAGATTTACAAGACCTAATTAGAAATAGACATAACGATGAAGTAATAAAAGAAATACCAAATTTGAAAACCATTAAGGATTGGATAAACGCAGATCTTGAAACCTGGGATAAAGTCCTTAAAAAAAAGGATGATGACGGGTATATTATTAAAGTTTCAGAGGAAAATACGAAAAACAGTTATTCGAAACGTATCAAGAATACGGATAAATCTTAGACTCAAATGGTAATGTAAAATCTGTGGCACCGAAGAAACAGATAATCCCGACGGAATTTGCGATGGGAATATATTTTTTGAGTTTTTGTAAATCCTCTATATATTTATGTTTTTAACGAGGAATATATTAAAAACATAAACTGGTTTTAGAAAGTACAGGTTTTATGCTAATCAATGTAAAAAAGAAAAAAAAGAAGGACAGTAAGGGATTTGTGGTCTCCTACCGTTTGAGTGATGATTTTTTTCTAGTATTTCCGAGTTTTCTGCCAATATTCTTTTAACTCGTGTAACGCTTGGTCTAAGGTAATGGTGTTTTTCGCATTGCAGATGTGCGTCGGCTCAACGGGGAACGTTGTGTTATATGGAAGATGCCATGTCTCGCAGATGTAGGGGTCAAGCAAAACACCGAAGTTGTTAATCTGTCCGTTACATTCTGTCCATGTCGTGAATGTTCCAACTCGGGAGTGTAACTTGTCGTATACCGGCATCTCAATTAATTCTTCAACAGGGCATGTGGTTGGGCCACAAGGAACCGTTTTATTCCAGTATTTGCAGAGGTCATCCATGGTTTTGGTTAAGGTCACCGTATTATCAACGGTCCGGATGTAGTCATTGTAGACTGGGAACAATTTATTTGCGCCTCTAAAATACGTGTTCCTCGCGTAGTCATTCATTTTTATCCCAAAGAAATACCCGGGATAGTCTTGGTTCCAGCTGTTCCATGTTTTATCAACCCATCCGATTGCGTTACCGGTTGCGTCAAAAACTTCTTTTCCAATTAACTCATTCGAGTTCCATATTTTCATCTATTAACACCTCACTTAAGGATAAAGGGATTTTCATAAAGAGTGTAAAACATCCCTTTCTCCTTTCTCTCCAACAAAACCATCGGCTATTGATTTTAATACCTTTATATATTTTATGTTACACTTGTAACATTAGAAGGACAAATGTTTATGTACTAGCCAATTTATATGCTTCTTTGGGGTCTGGATTCTTCAGATATAATGAGTTATTATCCATAATTTAATGCATCCAATTTTTTTCACTAAAACCAGATCCCTCCCCTTTCCTCCCAAACCATGTCTCCCCAATTTCTTATTCTTCAGAAAAAAATAGCTTCAATTACTTGTATCGGACAAACATTAACACGATTTTTTATTTGTTAATATCCCTATTATCTTTCTGCTCTTCTTTACTTCTCCTCTAATAAGGTCTTCATTTGAAATAACATGTTACAAATTACGCCGAGGAAAGCACTGAAGGCTAATAGAAACCAGTATATAGGAGTCCATCCACCAATGGTGATGTCCAACGCTGCGGTAATAATGCCGATAATCAGCATTAGAACCCCTGTGAGACGGTAGATTGTAATCAACGTTGATGATCCTTCCATGTCTACACCTCCATCTGATTAGGAACTATTGTTTCTTTAAAAACATATCTTTAGAGACGAATGTTTTTATGTGAATCAACTACACAAAGAAAATGGTTTAGAGAGGTGTTAAAAAATTAAAAAGGAGATTTGACAGCCCATTTTACCGGTAAAAATAGCGCTGGGGAGGAGATTTGAACTCCTGAGGTGTTGTCACCAGCGGTTTTCGAGACCGCCACCGTGGACCGAGCTTGGCTACCCCAGCATCGTTATCAGGAAGTAGGTCAAAAGGTTAATTTAAGGCATTTTTATATCGATATCGGTCCCATGAAGATAAGAGTGAAACTTATCCCGCAAAATACTTACCAGGAAATCAATATCAAGAAAGGATCGACTGTTATTGATCTTTTACGAACGATTCATCGAACACCAGATAGTGTAATCGTGCTAAAAAATAAAACACCACTACCGGTTGACGATATTATACTTGATAACCAGGAGTTGTCAATAATACAGGTTGCTTCTGGGGGATAAAAACGCTCCCGTAGTGTAGCGGCCAATCATGAAGCCCTCTCGAGGCTTCGACTCGGGTTCAAATCCCGACGGGAGCATTTTTTATCGATCACTGTTAGGTATCAACGATCAAATTGTTTTAAAAAATGAAAGAGATTCAAACCCATAATCTTACGAATCTCCTTCGCTGTAAAACCTCTCAAAGTTAATCCTTCTACTAACGTTGGATAACAGGAAACATCAATTAAATCAGAGGGAGTAGAATTAATACCATCAAAATCACTTCCGAGACCTACGCAGTCTATTCCTCCGATATCAGCGATATGAACAATATGATCGATCACAGCATTCACATCAATCTTATCAGTCCCTCTCACATATTTTCTAAATAGATCCCATTCAGCCTTGTTGATTAAATCCGGGTTCTTTTTATTAACTTGGATTATGTTCTGATATTCATTTTTATATTTTTCTACATTTTTACTAGCTTGATCAAAAATGTTCTTCTTCAGAAAAACTGGAAAAAAATTCACACCGATAAAACCTTTTCTTCCTGTGATTTCTTTAATAAGATCATCAGGTAAATTACGAGGGATATCACATAACGCACGTGCATTCGAATGAGAAGCCATCAAAGGGACAGATGTCATATCGAAGACATCTTCAACGGTTTTGTCCGATGCATGAGAAACATCAATCACCATACCAAGCTCTTCCATTCGAGCAACAATCTTTCGTCCAAGCGAATTAAGTCCATCCCACCGGGGGGATTCCCCTGAAGAATCAGCCCAATCAGTATTTTTCGAATGGGTCAGAGTCATACTACGAATTCCAAGCGAATAAAAAAACTCAAGGATCTCGATTGAATTTTCAATAATATGTCCTCCCTCCAGAGACAGCCAACATGCAAGTCTGTTTTTTCTCAGAACAGATCCCATCTCTATCGTCGTGGTAACTTTTATTCCATATCCAGGCAAAAATACTTTTTTCTCGAGAATATGATACAGCAATAATGCTTTTTTTATTGCTTGATATGGTGAATACGCTGGATTTACCCAGAGAGCAAATATTTGTGCATTCAATCCACCTTCTTTAATTTTTTCCATATCTACATGGCTTTGTTCCCTCTTTATAAAACTGAGTTGTGGATCTAAAAGTACATTAGCGGTATCACAATGAGCATCAAAAATAATGAGATCTTTTTTCAATCTTTCATTCTGTATCTTCATATTTTCCTCTCCATCGATAAAATATAGAATTACTTTTTCTTAAAATGATATATACATTTCATATTAATAATCGATAGACTTTACCATAAAAATCTTTAATGTTGATTAACAACTTTTTTTTGCGTTGATAATCTGATCATTAATTGATTCTCTTTGTATAGTCCAGCCTCTAAAAAAAAAGAAAAGAAAATAGGAGATTTAGACTAGTACACCAATTACTCCACAGATTCCTACGATGAGAACAATAATCCCAATGATCGTCTGAAATGATCCAAGCCATTTCGATAGTTTCTCAAGAGATTTGCCAAGTGCTGGTATCGCGGGTAAGATCCCAACAATCAGAACAAGACCTGCGATGATCGCGACAATGCTTTGTATCGGAGACCACCAAAAAATTGTGACGATAATCGCAATAATCCCAATAATTGTTTGAAACCCACCAAACCATTTCGAGAGAGCCACAAGATATTTTCCCATGGCTGGTATCACTCCCAAAATACCTATGCAGAGAATCAACCTACTATTATGTTCATAATTGCTACTAGCTCTATTTTATCACCTCACCTATTTACCAGAGAAGTACCTGATGTAGAGTATTATGATTTTCTTATTATAACATCGATACTAATGGAATTATGGATGATGATCTTTGGCATCATCGAATCCGCCCTTTAGAAATTATTATGCGATCTGAGCGACAATTACAATATAATTTTTCCCGTATTTCTTCGCACATTTCGGCCATGCCGTATACCACATAAACATTTTCGATATCGTTATGCGTTTGCACTGAGCGAACTGTTCAAAATCTTTACATCATTTCCCTGTGTCTTGAAAAGGGCCTTCGTATACTTTACTGAGGAATTTACCGCTTAAGGTCATATTCTCTGCACCGGGAATTTCCTTATCAACAGCAAGATACAGATCCATATTCCATCAGGAGGTATGATCTGACAAGCACATCTAATCAGGTATTGTCGCATGAGTAGTACGAACTCTTTCATCAAGATTCATCATTATATTACCAAAATTCATAGGCATGAACAAAAATGTGGTTACTTTATCCTTGATGAAATTTTTCTTATTCCATTCAAAGAGTGCACCATCCTAAGGTGCAGGATCAAATTTCGGACAATATTCATTTTCATTCATTGTTTCACCTCTGCTATATAGTTCTCAAAATCTTTTACAACGAATTTTTTCCCTTTTTTTAGAATGGTAAATCCCTCCTGTTCAAGTAATTTTTTCTGAGCGAGCGCTCCACCAGGGTACTTTTCATTAAGAAAACCATCTGCCTTTAACGTCCGCCAATATGGGATATGAAGTGGTTTTCCCTCCTTTGCCGCTTCTTCAGCTGCATTTGCTGCAGTCATGATGAAAATCCCTGTTGTCAACGAACAACAGGCGTCGACATGATGTTGTTTTGCTATAGTTTTACAGATTTCAACAAGAGTGATTAATTTTCCTTCCTGAA
>CABMCU010000129.1 GCA_902384685.1 uncultured archaeon
CACAAAATTATAAATTCAATTCTTTTTGTTTAAAAAAATTTTTCCAAAAAATCCCACTTTTAAAAAATATAAAAAAAACCAAAAAAACACAAATCTCTTTTTTGGGAAATTTTTTTTAAAACAAATGGCTATTTCCATTTCTCGTTTGGTCAGAGCGATGGTCGCTAAGCAATTACTATTTTTATGATTGAGAAGAAGTTTTGAGTAATTTAAATCTGTCAATGTATCTCCATTGATAACCAAAAATGTTTCTTTCAACTTATCTTTTATGGGTGTAAGGGGACCGATGGTACCTAATTGAGTATCCTCTCTTGAATATGTTATGGTGACACCATATTGTCTTCCGTCACCTAGAAAAGATATGATTAACTCTGCGAGATGTCCTACTGCAAGGATAATATCTTTTTGACCGGATGCAGATAATTGTCGAACTAATATTTCCAGAATCGGTTTGTCACCTATCGGCATCAGTGGTTTAGGGAACGATGTTGTGTAGGGTTTTAATCTACTACCTTTCCCACCAGCCAAAATTACAGCCTTCATAAAATTCTCCACTAAATCGTATACATTCCGACTTTATAATCATCAATGTGATCTGAGATCCATTTTATAGTTTTTTTAAGACCACTATCTAAATTCACCTCGGGCTGCCAACTCAGCATTTTTCGCGCTTTTGTTGCATCAGCCAATAGTCGCTCAACTTCGCTGTCTTTTGGTCTTATTCGTTTTTTATCGATTTTTATTGTGATTTTGGATTGGGTCAATCTTACTATTTTCTCTGCGAGGTCTCCGATAGAAATTTCAAAACCAGAACCGATGTTAATCACTTCTCCGATTGATTTTTCTTTTTCTGCTATTTTGATGAATCCTTCGATCGTATCAGCGATAAAGGTAAGATCTCGTGTGGGATGTAATGACCCCAGTTGAATCACCTTCTTCGTCAACGCCTGTGTAATAATTGTTGGGATTACTGCACGTGTAGATTGGCGGGGGCCATACGTGTTAAAAGGTCTGATGATGGCAACAGGTAGTTCAAACGATGTGTAAAAACTATAAGCGATCATATCAGCACCGATTTTACTGGCAGAATATGGTGATTGTCCTTGTAGAGGATGTTTCTCGTCTATCGGTACATACCTGGCGGTCCCGTATACTTCACTCGTAGACGTATGGATGATTTTTTCAACCTCATTGTCTTTTGCAGCCATTAAAATATTTGTTGTTCCTACGATATTTGTGTCAATGACTTCCATTGGATGCACATATGAGTAGGGGATAGCAATCAATGAACCTAAATGAAAGATAATATCTGTATCTTTTACCACTTTTCTAATGGCATCTGGATCTCTCAGGTCTCCAGCGATGATTGTGAACTTGGAACGTATGTTATCAGGTAAATATTCTAACTGTCCACAATCATTTCTTGAGTTATATCTAACGAAAGCTTTCAGATTAGCCCCAAGATAGACTAAACGTTCGGCGAGATGGCTCCCAATAAAACCCCCAGCACCAGTTAACAAAACGTTTTTATTTTTCCAGTTCATCATGAACCCTCTACAGAATCAAGTAACTAGGTAATCAATATCTATTACAAATAAATGATTGTTCTCTATAAAATCCTTTGTTTTTTTTCTAGGAGGAAATAATCTCTGGAAAAGACAAAAAATGGACAAGTAATCGAACAAGCAAAAAATCCAGTGGAAAAAATAGTGAAGTATAGTAATAAAAAAGATTATCTAGTACTTTCGAAATAGTGTGTTAAATCATATAGTAACCCATTTAGAAAATTGTACAATCAATTGTTGATGTGTGTATGGATTCTTTCTAGAAAATAGATGAGTGAAATACAGATAAATATATTAATGCCGGTAAGAAAGTATTCAACCGACAGATGGTGAACAGGAGGTTCATAGGAATTGGAGCAACTTTGGAGACGAGCGATAAAAAAGAATCTACAGATTTCTATAGTTATTCCTACATATCATCGGATGCATGATTTAAATACGTGTCTCGATTCAATTCTAACACAGACAACGTTACCAGAAGAAATAATAATAGTGGACGATAGTGATAATAATGAAATAGAACAATTGATTCAACGAAGATTGATTGAATTTAAAAACATAAAAATTGTTTTAAAATATTTGAGAAATGAGAGAGATAAGAGTCTAACAATATCCAGAAATTTAGGGGTAAAAAATGCTATTGGCGACATTATTCTTTTCCTAGATAGTGATGTAATTCTAGAAAACAAATATATTGAAGAAATTTTAAAGATGCACAAGAAAAAACCAGATGCTATTGGGGTACAAGGATATATTACTAATAGTTGTAAATTTACCAGATCGAATAAATTATTGCGGAGATTGTTTTTTCAAAGTAATCTTGAAAAAGAAAAATGCAGGATTTTGACATCGGTAATGTCAACATATCCCTATGAGCTTAATCATATTATTTCATGTGAATGGTTATCTGGTGCAAATTGCTCATTCCGAAAAGAAATTTTCAATAATTTCATGTTTGATGAAAAAATTAGAAGATATGATGATATAGATTTTTCGTATCGAATTTTTAAAAAGTATCCTGGTTCTTTATTAATAACCCCTGATGCAAAATTAATCCATATCGTATCAAAAGCAGGGCGACTTCCTAAAAAAGAGTCAACATATTTAAATGAGGTTAATCGTTTATATTATTTTTACAATAACATCAATCAAACATTTATAAATAATATAATCTTTTTTTGGAGTTCTATAGGATTCATAATTTTTAATTATAAAAATATTAACCCTAAACAATTTATTTGTGCATATCTCTATGCTTTAAAACATTTAAACGAAATCAAAAAAGGGGATTTAGATTTTTTAAAAAAACTTTAACTTAGGAATAAGAAATAATAGAATTTCTTAATAAAAACTTTCATTCCGAGCAAATATTAGAAAACTCCAAAATTATTAATAACTCAGGTATATTCAAGTTATTTAAAAAATAATAGAGTGATTTTCAATGATAATATCAAAAACACCATTCCGTATAAGTTTTGCAGGAGGTTTATCAGATATTAAAGAGTATTATGAAAAAGATTATGGTGCGGTCACTAGTACCACGATAAATAAATATATTTACATCACAGTAAATAAAAAATTTGATAATAAAATAAGAATAAGTTATTCCAAAACAGAAATTGTAAAAAACATAAAGGAAATTACGCATCCAATCATTCGAGAAGCTTTGAAATTAACAAAATTAGATAGCGGTTTGGAGATAACTTCAATAGGAGATGTCCCTTCAGGGACTGGCTTGGGGTCTTCCAGTTCTTTCACGGTAGGCTTGCTCAATGCACTTTATGCTTTCAAAGGTGAAAATAAATGTGCTGAAACACTAGCACGACAGGCATGTAAAATAGAAATAGATTTTTTAAAAGAACCAATTGGAAAACAAGATCAATATGCTTCTGCCTATGGCGGATTAAACCATATACGATTCAACAATGATGAAACAGTTTTTGTTAACCCCATTATATGTAAAAAGAAAACCAAAGAAGAGCTAAATCAAAATCTTTTACTATTTTACGTCGGAGGAAAAAGAAAGGCAAGCAATATACTAAATGAAAGTAAAAAACAGATGGAAAACCATAGAAAACATGTAGATACTATCAGAGAGTTATCTGAAGAAGTAGCAAAAGCGCTTCACAATAACGATCTATCTAGATTTGGTGAATTACTGCATCAAGGGTGGATGTATAAGAAAAAAACAGGAAAAGTTACAAATAAAAAAATAGACTTTTATTACCAGAAAGCGATAAAATCAGGAGCTGCAGGAGGAAAAATTCTAGGTGCCGGAGCAGCAGGTTTTCTTCTTTTATATTGTGACAAAAAAAATCAATATAAAGTCAGAAATACATTGTCAAATTTAAAAGAAACACCATTTAATTTGGAGCCACAGGGGAGTAAAATAATATATATGGAGGAATAACATAATAAACGGAAAGGATGTGTCAAAATGAACTATGTAGAAAAATATAGAGATGAAACGATTTCTGCACTAAAATCAGTTGATGAAGAAGAAGTTTTTTCAACTATACATATCCTTAGCAAAGCACGTGATCAAAAAAAAAGAATATTCATAATGGGCAATGGTGGTAGTGCTTCAAATGCCTCACATTTTGTAAATGGTCTTTCACAAGGAGCAAACGCTAAAGGAAAATCAAGATTCAGAGCAATGTCCTTAACTGATAACATACCAAATTTTTCAGCCTATGCAAATGACATCGGCTATGAAGACGTTTTTGTAGAACAATTAAAAAATCTACTAGACCCTGGAGATATTGTAATAGGAATAAGCGGCAGCGGAAATTCAAATAATGTGCTAAATGCTATTGATTATGCAAATAAAAATAATGCAATAACAATTGGAATGTGTGGTTTTGACGGTGGTAAACTTAAAGGAATGTGCAAATATCCTATACATGTAAAGAGCTTTTGTATGGAAATGGTTGAGGATGTTCACCTTTCACTTACTCATCTCATTTCATCATATTTGAAAAACGAAGAATGAACTCTTGGTGTGTTAACCATATGGAAAAAGTGGTTTTTTTAGATAGAGACGGTGTAATAAGTAAGGACAGTCCAGATCATATTAAATCATGGGCTGAATTCTCTTTC
>CABMCU010000130.1 GCA_902384685.1 uncultured archaeon
AAAATATCAACTCAAGACGACGATACCTCGCCATCCGAATACTCGCATTAAACCTCTCCATTCTACAAAAATCAGAAAAATCTACTATCTTATTTTTATTGTTCACCAAGGGTTTCTACAGTCCCGATTTTTCAGTTGATTTTTTGAGACTGCTGTTCATTTTCATATCTAAGACGACCATCTTGAGCTTAGAGGAGATATATACCGTTTACCTCTCATCTGTTTGTTATTCTGTAAAATCAATGAGACGTAAAGTAGTTGGTTCTCCATATAGAATATTTTTTTTTATTCTCAGTGGAATATTTATTAATGAGGAGAGATATATAGTGTATACGAAAGTATTTATGGAGAAGATAAGTCCATTAACAAAGGGATTAGTTGTTGGAATAATCGCATTGTTTATCGGAACGAGTATTCCATCTTGCGTAGGTGTTGGTTTCGCTTCAAGATTAACAGTAAATGGTCGAGATGCCATGTCAGATGGTCGTATAAATGAACGAACTCCATCAACTGTTAATCAGGTTGAGGATCACATAACCGAGAAGGTATCACTGCCGGTTGATTATGTGGAGCAACCACCCTCGCCACCATCAGAATGGGATGGCATCTATGAAAAGTATACGCTGATCAGTCAAGAAGCAGATATCCATTATGATCGCGTGAGTCAAGATGGTTCAACAAACTTATCGAATTATGGAATGAAATATAAGTTAAAAGATAGGTATTTTGATACCTACTATGAAACAGCCACTGCATTCAACATCACTGCGACTCCTTGTTTCTTTTGGTTTGATTTCCCGAAAGTAACGAACATCTCGTTCATGAGGTTTTATTTCTATAATCCAGAGGGTCTGGATTATGCTCCCGCAATATATGAGGTTTATACTGGCACCGTACATGTTGCGACATATAATATTACTCCAATGGTGAATGGACAATGGGTTCGCGTAAATTTTACCCATGATATTGTCAGGACTATGAATTTCACGCTTAAAATATTGCAGACACGGGGATCAATCGATCATCCTGATGTGTTTACAAAAGTCGTCATCAATGAACTGGAGCTGTTTGAAAACATTACTCCCCGAAAATATATACAAAACAACATTCCAGTGTTCACAGGAGTCGCTAAGTTTTGGAATGGTCTGGATTGGGCTCTCTCTTTACGAGTCGACGATTGTTTGGATCTTTTTTCATTTCCAAGCTGGTGGGCAAATATCTTACCAATTACTGCTATGTGTTATAATAATCCGTCCACCATCGGCGAGACGCTTATCGATACATATCATATAGAGGTTGGATCACATGGGAACTTGGTGGACCATCGAGCAAACTATAATAAAAATTACAGCTGGTGGCGCCTGAGAGCAGTTGCGGCTAAGTCAAGTATTGAAATATCCACAAGCAAAACATCCATTTGGAGTGATACGTGCATTTCATTTGCTATTCCGTATTCCGTGATGGATCCGCCGGGAGGACTCGCGTTCCTTGATGCAGGTTTTAAATGTGTTGGATTTACCCAGGGACCCGGTTGGAATTCGCGGCCCTTGGGAAAACAAAACGTTAGTATTTACAATGTCTCAGAACCAAAAAATCATGTTTCGATGGATTGGATATTGACCTACGAGGCAGGTTACCCAAAAATACCATGGGATGAAAAAAACATTCTGAGATTCAAAGAAAATCATAGCTTCGCTACTCTTCTTGCACATCCTGGGAATGCTTTAGATCCAAATTTTAAACTCTTTATCGAAAATGATACGACAGCATGGCAGTGTACATTAGGTGAAATGGTTTCCTATTGGTGGTACAAGGAACGAATGAACGTTACCTACAATGCATCATCAAATGATACTGAAAAAATATTCGATATGAATATTTTTGAAGATGATTCAAATATCTGGGAGGTCCCGATTACCTTTACTTTTAATTTGACTAATTTTAGCTGGGGTGGTAACATTACGGTAAAATGGCGAAATAATAATACTGTGTATACAGATAGTTTAAAAAATATCTCCGGGTTTTCTCCAGGTGTCGGACAGCATACCAATCAAACAATGAGGGAAGGATATCGATGGGATGGTGAACATCGGATTATCTATCTATCTGTAAAACCAGGACATAAGGATGCATCAAAATCAATTTATCTTTCGTATGCGCCGAATCATCAGCCAAATCAACCAACGATTACCGGTCAGACAATTGGAATAGTCGGGAGGATCTATCAATTTATTGTTGTCGCTACCGATCCACAAAATGATACAATCTCCTACTATGTTGACTGGGGGGATGGTTCAAACAGTGGTTGGACCGTTCCAACAGTATCTGGTACTCCTATCAATGTGTCTCACACATGGAGCACCCAAGGATCATTCACGATTAAAGAAAAAGCCAGAAATAGCCATACTCTTGAGACTGTCTGGTCAGAACCTTTTCTTATCCGTATCATGAATGAAAGTAATTTTACATCAGTTTTTCTCTGTGGTTCCGTTAGCAACATGACCGATCATAATGATTTTATATCGTTCAACGCAACACAAGTAGGATATCTTGATCTGATACCATTTTTCTTTAAATTATATAAATCGAATGAATTAGTTCTGATCTTAAAGGACTATGCAGGTGCGGTATGGCCCCATTTTATTATTGGACGTTTTAAAGCTCTGGTCATCTCATAACCATCTGCATCTGCAGTTCATTCTTTCCCTGGCACTTTAAACACTCGCTTGCGTCCCATACCAGTTCTATAATGTGAACGAAAAGAATAACCAGTTCATCCCTTTTTTTTTTATTTCTGTCAACGATTAACACAAATCATGAGTTAAAAACGTGTTACTGTTTCTCCGATAAAATGCTATAGTTATGTGTCATGTACCATTCTCGATATAAATTATCTACTTTTTAAAAAATTATTCCTTCATTATAAACATAAGGAGAAACTTGATTATAATTTATAATACTAAAAATCGTAATTTTTGAGGTTATATTGAGAAAATTATTACAACGAATTTTACTCCATCCAAAGATTTAAATCTTTATATTATTATTTATTTAGTAATGGTTTCTATCGAAAATAAAAGGGGTTTGAAATATTTCTTCTTCGGAAACCTCTACTTTTCGGAAGGTTTAATGATTGCAATAACGACCGTTGCGACATTGCTTTATCTAAGAGAAAAAGCAGTTCCGATACCAGTGACCACACTCATCGTTGGTGTTGTAAATATACCCTGGATGTTAAAATTTTTTTGGGGGCCTATCATTGATTATTTTATCAGATTCGGTAGAAAAATTTTTATCATACTCGGAGGAACACTCACTGTATCTTGCATGTTCTTGGTCTCTCTGGTTGATCCGGGTGTTTCCCTGGTACCTTTTACTCTTTTGATATTTCTCAGTCATGTTGGTATCGGTTTTATCGATGTTTCAACAGATGCATGGGCAATTGATATCTCAACCGATAAAGACCGGGGAAAAATCAATGGCTCAATGTTTGCAGGTCAATATTCAGCCTGGGCGATTGGTGCCGCGGTGTTTCCTCTTATTGGTTCTAGGTATGGTTATAACTTTGTCTATCTCACAAATGCTGTGTTGATTCTACTGATTCTTCTTTTCCCTTTTGTGGTTAAAGAGACATCAAAGCGGGAGGTCAAGCAGAAGATAGCGTCTCTTGTTTTTAAAGAATTTAAGAAGAGAACTGTTTTGTTGGTCGCAATTTTTTCACCGCTTGTTTTTATGAATGAGGGCATCATGTCTTTTGTGATGCCTCTCTATATGAGAGATGGTCTTCGATTTGGCGATGTTCAGATTGGTTTTATTTCTATGATTCTGCCTGTTTTTCTTGCTGTTGGTTCTCTCATCGGTGGCGTTGTCACTGATAAGATTGGGAGGAAATCAGCTCTCTATCTTTTTATTGGATTCAATATAGTTTTTACTGCGTTGCTTATCTTTGCTGATACGTGGTGGAAACTCTCAATCATATATGGTATCGTCGGGTTTCTCATGGGTGGTCATTCAACAGTGTCGTGTGCGCTTTTTATGGATGTGACAAATCCAAGGATCGCTGCAACGCAATATGGTATTTTGACAGGGATAGCAAATGTTGGTTTGAATGGTGCTGGGATGATTACAGGGTCACTGATTGTGAGCCTTGGTTTTGCGCGTACTTTTCTGTATGCGGCTTGGGTTTTTGGTCCTACATTGCTCGTTTTATATTTTATTCGTATTAAAAAAGAAACGTAAAACCATGATACGGTTTGGTTTATATGAGAATTACTCTTTTTGTGACACCCGAGGGTACCACATCATTCATGTAGTATTGTAACGCCCCTGGGGTGAAGGCGTGTCAGAGGGAACCAAATTTTTCTTTATTTTTTTCTGTTTTCGGGCTCTATAGATAAAAGCCGATGTCACGCTGATGATCAACAGAATTAGAATGACACCGATAACCAGTACTGTTTGGGGTGATGCGAAGAAGGATTTTTCTGAAATAACTTTTTCTCTTTCAACGGTTTTTGCGTCTAGACAATAGATATTTCCGTTTGCGCTAAAAATTACTTTTCCATTCTCAGCGATACTGTTCCCGACAACTGGTGTCGTAATGTAATTGTAAATATCGTCGTTAATTGTAAGGTTTGGTGCAAAGCACCATGCCGGTTTCCCATCGGTTTTATTCACCGCGTAAAACCATCCATCATCACAGCCAATGAACAGGTATTCACCGTACACTAATGGTGGTGAGTGAAGAGCAGCTTTACCAGCAAATGACCACAGCAGTTTACCATTCTTTGCATCAAACGCATAGAGACGACTATCGAGGGAACCAACGTACACTCTATTCTCAGAGTAGGCGGGTGTATTAAGAATACCCCACCCGGTATTATTTTTCCATCTCAATTTACCAGTCTCAGCGTTCACCGCATACATATTCGTATCAGTGGAGCCAAAAAACACCGTATCCGCGACAACGCGTGGAGGCGATCGTATCAGTCCCTCAATGGTAAATGTCCATTGTATGCTCCCGTCTGCGGCATCGATCGCATAGCATTGATTCTCAGCTGCGACAATGACCCTGTTTCTGATCTGATCTATCGATGGATACACGTTCTGTTGCTGCAGGTTTATATTCCAGGTGATTTTTCCGTTCGTTCGATCGATCGCGTATACATCACCGTTACGAGAACCAACTATTATTTTATGATCAATGAACACCGGTTGGGATGAAATAAACCGGGCTTCCTCATTTTTCCACACAAGTTTTCCTGTTTTTTTATCCATGGCGCATGACTGGTTTTCCCACCCTACCACAACGAAATCGTTATCCACGTTTATCCAGGTTATACCCCCAAAATCATTTACTTTCTTCATCCAGAGTGTTTCCCCATTCGATGCGTTTAAGACTGATAGGTTACCATCGAGACCAGCAGCAAACACGGTATTGTTGATAGAGACAAGGTTCGCATAATAGAAGTTGCGTCCTTCGAAATCATTAGCAAAATCATGTTCCCATTTTACATCATTGTTTTCAGGGATTGTATCAAAGATATTGGCAGGTACATTAAAGTTATGATCCGGAGGCAACCCCGAGATGAATGTCCATCCTGCTGGAGGCACATTTTTCCCACCTTGTAAAATATTTTCTACATTTGAAACATCCCATATCATTCCTCGGGCATTCCCCCAAAATGTCCAGAGACTGTTTGTCTTCATGAGCTGTGTATCTGTCGCTTTGATATCCATTGTCCATTTATCCGTGATGGGAAATTCGGACATTATTTTTTCTTTTAACACCGCAATATCAATTTTACCGTAATACTTATTTCCGAGTTCTCTGAATTTTGCGTCACGAGTTGCATCATAATATTTGAATGTGTAGAAACCGTAGGCTGATTGAACTCCGAGTATCTTAAGAACAAATCCCTCTACGTTCTTCATTAACCCATTTTCTTCTGCTCGTACTCCTGTACCCATTGGATTATTTGCAGCCCAGTAAAATCCATTGAATGTGCGCGATAAATAAGAATGATATAATGCTAATTCTAAATGAGCGATCTCACCTGTTTCAGCATCACCAAGGAGGTACAATCCTGTCCAAAGGCCATCATTTCCCTCCTTTAAGTAATCGATCGCTTGGTCAAGATTCTCACTGTACTGAATAGCTCTCCGTGTTCGAATAGCCATTGAATACCCTGTATTTTTCCATAAACCTTGATAACAGGTTGTTTCAACAATGACGATTCCTTTTTCATTTTGATAATAATTTTCATCGCTCCAAATGTAGCCTGGGGCTGAAGCCATTATGAATCTATTTCCGTTTTCGGGGACAATATCTATTATCACATTCCAGCGTTGCGCAACATAATATGGAAACCACCAGCCACCGACCCGAACATCTTGAGCTGCAACAATTTGACCGTTTGTAGTCGCATTTCCTGTTGCGATAAACGCATTACAATGTTGTGCTGGGATGAGGCTATTAAAATCAGCTGCATACTTTTTTTCTTCTTTTGATAAAGCTGTTGATCGGAGGATTGTCCCGATATGTAGCAAATCTTTGAGAGGATGGAATCCTTTCAGGGGGTAATCTCGGCGGGTCATGTATTCATAGATCTGGTTAATCGCTAGAATATCGATATAATCCACATCTCGATCGAATACTTGGCCTCCCCTTGCTTTTACTCCGTCAGCGATCCCCTTGATTTCATTTTGGTATTCTTCTGGCGTTCTATCCCAGTAAATCTTTTCAATTGCGGATCTGCAAGAGTCCCACCAGTCCTTAGACATTTCCTGATATTTGGGTGAATTGAAATCAACAGGTTTTTTTACATTCTTCGCGCTATTATGAATGATATTACTCCAACGGGTAATATGGTTTACTATTTCATCAGAAAGAAGGTAGCCGTGTTGGTATCCTCGGTCGTATGGGGTTCCTTCTATGTGAAGATAGATCCATCCCTGAACATTATAACAATACCCGAGGCCATATTGTTCAACGTGTTTTATTTCGTATTCATTTTCTGCGTTGACGAAATGAACAGGAAAAACAACCGGTGTTACCAGCAGAAAGAATATGAAAATTGCAGTTACTGTTGCCTTAATGAAGATACCCCATGTTAAATATATGTCTCGTATTATTTTAATTTTTTCTTACAGCCCTCCTATGCGAGAGATCATCTGTCTTTCTTTTGTGAGATGAGTTGTATGATCTTTTTTTTTAAAATTTTTTCATTTACTTATGGACAGGTGTAATCGCTTCCGGCGCGGGGGCATGTGAAATCTGAAGAAATCGTATTGTAACAACTGCCTCAAATATTGTTCTTGAAAAAATACACAACATTGGTAATAATAGATTTTGAGACCGGTTTTATTTCAACGGTAGCATACTCCCGTTGTTTCTTCTTTACAACTTATTCATCTAAATGTACTCGCTTGTTTTATGCAAATCAAAATAAAATAATTTTAAAAAAAGGGATTTTTTAATATCCAAGCAGATTTCGTAATATCGGGAACGCGTGAGGGAATCGCTGGAACAGTGTTTCTAAGAAGTGCCGTGATGGTTGATACGAGTACGGCATTACTATCGGCAAAGGATCTGACCATCCGCTCTGTGCTCGATGAGTATCTCTTGCTCGTACGGTAATGTTATATGAACCCTTGACAGCCCACGCGTGAGTCGTATTTACAGTCTCGCCAGAGGCGTAGGATCCTTGCCATCCGGTGACGTTCCCATCGCCCCAATCCCACATATAGTATACCCGATCTCCATCAGGATCTGTTGTGCTTGTTGTATACGTATAATTTACCCCTGCGTTTCCTTGGGTTCTTCCTGAGGGTGTTTGTGGTGTATCTGGTGGGAGGTTATCAGTTAACGTCAATACTTGAGAGGAATCATCATGTACACGAAGAACCGTTGGAGCTAGTGGACTGGTTTTCAAAGATACGACTGCTGGAACAATAGGTACAATCAATAGAATAGACACAATTATGCCGAATATTTTGTTCTTCATATTATTTATTCCCCATGATTAGTAATTTCCTTACTATTATATATTTTTCTATCTTTATTTTGTACAAATCTTACTATTAATGTATTGTGCATGATGGTTCTTTAACTTTATGATCTTGTACAATGTGTATTTTGGTAACTAGCGATAGGTGTAATCAGAAAACTAATGAAAGAATATGTGATAATACACAGATGTTTATCGTGATTGCTGGAACAAAGATTAGAAACTCCTGTCGTACGAAGGAATATCATAAAAGATGATGACCCTTGATATATACCAGTTATCATAAATGGTATCTTAATTTAATCTTGAATTCAAATATACTATGAGAGATATGGATTGGTACTATTTTTCGCTAATCACTACCTGAAGAGTTGCTTCTGAACTTCGGTAATAATATTTATTCTCAGCCTCACAGACAACGGTATAATTACCCGGGGTGTTCCAAGCATGCGATGCACTAATTGTTTCTCCTGAGTTGACATAATCTGTTTTATTATATGTCCTATCATCCCACATATAATAAAAACAAAAAGGAGGATCATCTAGCGTTGTTGTAGAAGCATAAAATATTCCTACTTCGCCAACAACAAGATGTGTTGGACCAGATAGCTTCGGTATGTTTGGATGAGACGGTATAAAGTGTACTGTTACCGTTAGGTTATTTGACCATGGACTCTCAGCGCCATGAACATCCTGTGCCTTTAGTTTTATATTAAATGTGCCATTGATTCTCCATTGATGAATCGCAGTAACAAGGGTTTCATTGGGTAAATACGTTTTTGTCCATTCATCGACGTTATTATCTCCATCCCAATCCCAGCCATATCGTATACTATCATTATCTGGATCATGAGACGATGAGGTATATGTGGAATTTTGTCGAACATTAATCGATTTACTACCTGAAGGGGTATTAGGTTTTTCAGGAGGTAAATTATTTTCTTTTTGAAAAAAAGAAAAGTATATTGTTAAACTACAAACGATGGTTATGAAGAATATGATCGCAATAAGGTTTTTTCTCATGAATTATTTCCTAGAAGACAAGTATATTTATTATTCTTTTATAAATGCATTGGAATAGATTTTTTGTTTTGACACAAGATAATCTGTTCGTTTGTTTCTCAAAAGATATTTAATTTACAAAATAGTCTGTATCTTTTCCTTCGAAGGGATAAAGCTTGTATCGATGTTGTATTATTTATTCACTTGGGATCCACCTGTGTACAAATTTATTTGTTATCTAAAAATTATATCATATATGATATTAAATACAAATATAATTAATTTCTAAAAATACCTTATATAAAATATGTTTCGTTAGGAGAAATATATCATTTATGGTATGAAATATGTTGTTCCTTTTCTAATTCAAAAGTTACTTTTAATGACCACTAAAATACAATTTATAATTAGGAATAGAATATTTATTAAAATATTAAATATTTTACTAAACTGTTTAAGGAAACAAATACTTAGTAAGATATTGAGACAAATAGTATTTTAACAATATAAGAACATTATATTATCTTCAAAAAAATACTAATAATAATTTTTTTTATAAAACCTAACATCGAATCACTTTGATTATCGTTAGATACACTTCTTTTTTCCTCTGATACTTGGTGGAACGATTCGCTTTGGGTAGAAATGATCCGTGCCAATAATGAATTTTTTGTATTCACATTCAGAGCGTACGCTAGAACTGATAATTTCTGTACATCTTTAGTATTGATGCGCGACGATTCCCCGGTGTTTCTCTATATTTTTCGCATTTCCTTACGACACAACTCTGGTCTTAATATAATAAAATACAATTTGAAATATCTTTATATTATTAAATTCTTTTTTATTTTTATTTATAATGGTTGTAAAATAAGTAACTTATTATTAATTCTTAAAAATAAAATTTATCAATATTATATTTGTTAAACAGGGGCTATTATTAAAAAATATTTAGAAAATTCGACATACTTGTAATCACTTTGAGTTACATATTAACGAATAGCCTAATAGTACTTTCTAAGATTCTGGCTTTTTATGTTATAGAGATTATGAATTTAAAAGAGGTAAGATAGAATTATTATAGGCAGATGCGAATTCTGTTGTTTTTGATTGATGATCCTCTTATACGAAGGGTTTATTTTTCTAAATATAGTACATATATATAATATAATAAAATTAATGAATTTACCAGAATTTTACTCAATTCCGTATAGATTCTATAGAATACCTATAGGATGACACTTCGTTACAAGATGGTATTTATCAGTTGTAGAGAGGAAACAGAAGATAGCAATGGATTCTATGGTTCTGATGCAAGCGGTTTCTTTGTGATAGAAAATGTTAAGACATCAGCAGTTTCTTTAGAAATATTCGTTATTCGAATAACATAAGGATTAATATAGATATTATAATATCATTAATCGATAAATGTGAAGATATTTTTTTTAATATTATTATATAAGTTGGAGATTCTCTGATCAGATGAACACCAATATTTATTTGAAGGTCAGATATTAAGTGTTGGAAAATGAAGATTCAGATCCGTAGGTGTTGTCTTGTGAATGTAGTCGTTTCTAGGGTGAAACAGCGGTTTGAAGCATATTTTTTCAGTATAAACACTTGCTTCTGGGAAATCGATGTCTTCTGAAGGATTATCTTATGGAATATGTTTTTCTTTTTTATATGATCAGATAAATATTAAATTGTCTTACAGTGTATTCTTTTTATTAAAAATTTAATATTTTTATATAAACGTTTGGCAAAAGTTTTATATATTACCCTTACAATTATAGTTACTAACCATAGAAATGTGGAGGTAAATTATAAATGAGAGAAAAAAATAAAATAAAAATAGTACTCTCTCTGTTGATAGCAGTAGCTTTTCTACTGCCTTCCGCCTCCGTTTTGGCTGGAAGTCCAACATCAACAGAGACAGTAAAGGCTAGTACCCCAACAAAACAAGTAATAAAATTGGGGACTGATAACGCACAAATGATTCAAATGAATGTACCTACAAACGACCCGTCTCCACTAGATGACGAGGGTTGTTTCCCCGTGGATGTCACTGCTCTTTCCGTGAATGGGCATACTCTTGTAGACAATGCTATTTATGCAACGGGTACATACCCGCTTGACATGACTGTCTGTAAGACTCAGTGGGATCCTGCATGTATGGGTGTAGAGACATTAATGATTGTGGATCAACTCCAAGAATACACAGATCCTGCGTATACAAGAATTTTGACTCCATTATACGTGTATGCGACGTGTTTTGCAGACCATGTAGTCATCCGGTTTTACCTACCTGCAGGTGTAAATGGATGGGCTGAGCCACTCGGTGATGCCGGTATCCAGATAACGGGAGATATAACCGCATCATTAACTGCCCCAATTGCAGACCCAACACATCTGTATAACGGAGCAACAGTAATCACTGGTGCGACAGTTGTCCGTAATGGTGGATGGCCAGCTCTTGGTGGTACGAATATCACTATAACAATCCCCCGAGATGGAGTGAATTGGGCGACTTGTTGTCAACATATCCAGTGGTACTATTCGGTCTATAGTTCTTTAGGTCCACTTAACGGAAACGTTGGTGGTCCACTTCGCGATGTTTGCAGTGGAGATTTCTATCCCGCGACCGTGAAAAAGTTCGTCGAAATCCATAAACAGAGATGGATACCTGAAAATGCAACGACCAATAAAACCGTAAACATCTACTGTGAGAATTTCGAGAACCCCTGTGAGATTATGCTCAACTGGTCAACAATTGATATGCCAGTGTGGGGAGCCAACGGTGCTCTTGATACCTGGACATGGAGCGATAAGAGATACTGCTCCGCTGGTCACAGTATGCACAGTACCTCATTTGATACCTATCTACCCGATCAAAATGATATCTTACAACTGAACTTTGGTGGTCACGGTCTGAATGTCAGTGGCTATTGTCAAATCTGTGTTTCCTGGTGTCAATGGATTCAAGGAGACGCCTTTAACATTGGCAATGCAACCGTTCCAATATGGGTTATTCAGGACTATGGATACTTCCAATACTCCTTTGATGGTATCAACTATATTCCAGTGAATGCTGTAAAATATTATAGCAGCGATGGAAAAACCGAAACAATCACCGTGTGTATCGACAACAGAAATAATATGGGTCCAAATGGTAAATTGTTCTTCCAATGGGTATGGAAATCTGATCCCAAGTTCTGTTATGAAGGATGGTACATTGATGATGTCTGTATCGTAGGTACAATCTGCGGACAAGTAATCACACCCGGTTCCTATACATGGGACTTCGTGATGGATTCTTACTCATATCCACAAACATTTGATGGCCAATGTGAAACCTACATTTTCAATGAATCCTGGATTGCAACACCAGGCACCTACAGAATTTGTGGATGGTTAGAAACACTCGATGACTGTCATTACTCATCAACTCCATACACGAATAGGTTCTGTAAAATCGTTAAAATTGGTGACATCACTGACGTTGCACTAAATTGTCAAAATGTACAAATAACACCAAGCCCACCAGTAGAGGCAGGTACCGATGTGACAATTACAGCAACAGTCTGTAATAATGGAACCTTACCTGCAACAAATGTCCAAGTAAATGCGAAAGTAGGACGAGGATTCTATTTCGGCGGATACTCGACTGGGTTCGAAGGCGCTGTGAACCAACCGACTGGAATTTTGCAACGATGGCAAAACCCAGGGAACCAATTCCCCAATGAATGGGTCACCAACTGGAATGCATTGTATCGATCTGAGGCGCACTATACTCACTATGGTTTAGGAACCGCTAACGGTAATACCGCTATCGCAAACTTCAACCATCTTGAAGGCGCTGCTCCTCACCCCTGGTTACATTCTATCATAGGCGCAAATGATTATCTCAGAGGTCCATTCATGTTCGTCCTCGGTCATCTGGGCGCCAACCTTAAAGTCAACTTTGATGCGAAATTCAACTACGGAGTTGGAGAAGAATTCAGAGCTGGTCTTTGGGACTGGGATTTAGGTACCGGATACTTCTACAATGGACAGAAAGGACCTTACTTTGCAGACTGGGCATCCTACACATACGATTTGACTCCCTTATTCTCAAGCTTATTAACTGCGGGAGCAGCACCTACCGATAATTTCTGCATCGGGTTCTATTTCCTAAAGGCCGCACCTGCTGATGGAGCTCCATTGTGTCCCTGGCAAAACGACTGGCGTGGGTATATGCTTGATAATATCGTAGTCCCACCCGCGATACCAACAGGAGAAGTTGTCTTAGATCAAACCCAGATCATACCAAAACTTAACGTATCCACATGTGTTCCACTAACATGGCATTGGAACGACACAATTGTTGGAGACTATTACTTCTGTGTTGAAATTCTCAACCAGGATGCAGACTTAACCAACAATAAATGCTGCAAACAATATGTAGTCTACAACTACCAAGAATGTCCCAATTTCTACTGTGTTGATTACAGTGGACAAGGACCTGGTCACTGGGTCACAGACGGCTGCTGCGGTGGCGTAATCTGGGATGGTAACATGGCTACAACAACGTACGGTAATCTCTACGATGATGTTCTCTATCTGAAAAACGCAACTGGTGGTCTCAACTTTAACGTACCAGGTGGAGCGATGAACGTTCAATTTGACACCTGGTTCCAAATGAATAACCAAGATTTCGGATATTTCGAATACAGCACTGATGGTTTACACTGGACAAAAACAACGTACTACGGAAACAGCACTGCTATAATTTGGGGCGCGGATGCCTACGGATGGACCCATCGAACGATAACTTTCACCGGAACTGCGACAACACAGATGAGGTTCCACTTCATCAGCAATGATACCGGCGTTCAAAGAGGATGGCTACTTGACAACATCGTTGTTAAGAACGGTGCTACAACTATCTTTAGCAGCGATGGAACAAGTCTTACCCCGTTCTATGCCCATGAGACACAGTACGGCTGCTGGTGGTATACACCAAACGTCTTCCAGCACTTCCTCTGGGACTTACCTGGTAACTGGGTGGCCCTCGCATGTGATGCTTTCGCTACGGCTCATGGTTATACAACTGGTCATTGGGACTTAGGCTGGGGTGTTTACGACCCAAGTGCAAATGCAGTCAAAGAGAATCCCGCATACTATGGCTATATGGGTGTCTACCCGGATAATCTCAATTGCGCAATCAGATGGGATATTAAATCCCAAGGATTGTATAAAGGCTGGTTAACCACCGAGGTCTACTATGACACTCAAGCTGATACAATCATGCACAATGACAGCTACGCGAGAACCTATAACGACACCGGTTTCATTGAAGCAAAAGGCAGTTCTGCGACAACCTGGACTGAACTCGCTAACTTCAATGGAAGCGCCAATGATGATAACGCCTGGGGCGATCCCGTATACTACTTAGGGCTCTATGACTATGAAGAATACACATCAGGCCAATACCTCGCTCTAGATGCGTTTATGGCGGGTACAGACACAGCATCACTGCAATTCAGATTCATCAGCGATGGATCAAACCCACACGGATACGCTGGGTACGGTTTCTCGTACATGACTTGCCTGTTGGGAATGAAAGATGTCAACCCACCAAAAACAACCGCATCAATGACCGGCACATTTGACCAGCAATGCCACTGGTACACCTCCGCGGTCACCATCACCCTTACCGCAACCGATGATCTCACTGGAGTATGTAAAACGTACTACACACTCGACGGCATCCAACACGAGTATATCATGCCTGTTGTCATCAACACTGATGGAACCCACACCTTCTGCTTCTGGTCAGTCGACTGTGAAGGTAACACCGAAGCAAAACAATGCTTACCTGACTTCAGAATCGACTTAACCGGTCCAACCGTGTCAATTACCGGCCCCGCAACAGGATATCTCTACCTCTTCGGCAACCAACTCTTTGCACTCAAATCAGGCAAGACGATATTCCTCTTCAATGGAATAGCAGTCACCGCAACTGCCAGTGCAACAGATGCAGCGGTAAAGGTAGTACAATTCTACCTCGACGATGTCTTAATGAACGAAGACACAACCGCACCCTACTCAGCAAAACTCAGCACGAAACACTCCGGACCAGCGACCATTAAGGTCACCGCAATCGATGTCCTCGGACGTTCAGCATCAGCCACACTCAACATCGACAACTATCTGAAACTCTTCTAGTGAAGAGACCCTAGAGAAAACGAAAAAAAGAGCTGAATAAGCTCTTCCTCTCTTTTTTTTATTTTTTTTTTTATCTCCCTGTTTTCCATTTTTTCCTTGTCAAGAAAAAAGACGCAAAAATTTCTTTTGAGGAGGAAAACATAGAGATACATCGAGTTCAACCTCTGATGACAATTTTTTATAATAACTAAACAGAAAACTCTTGTTTCGTCGGTTCATACCGTTCGATCGAACTCTGAACCGATACTTCACCAGCTTTAACAGACCCTTTTGAGGACGTAATTCGCTTGGTGCGAGTCAACGATGATCATATCGATGCCAGGAGAGAAACACGTAAAACACCAGAAAGAGACACGTTCACCTGAAAAACCGTTATATAAATATTTGGCAGAAGCTATTTATAAGGCACACGGTGCTATAGTATATAAACAAAAGAAACATTTAAAAACATATTATAATATTGACCTAATTAAACTTCCTGACATCTCGAATCGATGGGGAGAAACATGATGAGAAAAAAAATCATTCCTCTTATACTCAGTCTGCTCTTGATGACGACAACCGTGTTCCTTACAGAGGCACACCTATCAGAGCTCTCTAAAGAACACATGATGAAACCAAGCCCAATGTTACAAATTTATCCAACATCATATGATTTTGGAAATCTGTTCATCGGTGATAGGGATGAGACTACTTTTGAAATCTGGAATGGTGCATGCTGTTATCTCGTCTATTCACTAACTGCAAATTGCACATGGATTACCGTTGATCCTGCAAGTGGCGGCTCAAGCGGTGAACATGACCTCATAAAGGTAGATATTGATACAAGCGTCTTGGGTGCTGGTTTTCATCAATGTGACATTCAGATCTCCACGAATGGTGGTAACGCGGTCTTCCATGTATCTGTCAATACGAGCATCGCAGCCACCCCGAGACTCGCGTGTTATCCAAGTGCATGTAATTTTGGAGAAGTGATACGGGGTACGACTGCTTCAACAAATTTTGGGATCTGGAATTGCGGCATTGATGTTCTCTCCTATTCCTTGAGCAAGACTGATAACTGGATTCTTGTCAGCCCCATGAGCGGTACTTCAACAGGGGAACATGACACAATCACCATCACCATAACCACCTCAAGCTTATCCTCCGGTCTTCATTCAGGTGCCATTCAAATCACGTCGAATGGCGGAAATAAAGCGTTTAGTTTTTCTATCAATATAAAAAACCCTGTCCCAGAACTCGCCTATACACCCCAATCTCATAACTTTGGATCGAAAGAAAAAGGAGAAATCGATCACACGAGCTTTAAGATCTGGAACACTGGCATAGGAACGCTCTCTTATACGATAACTGAAAACTGCAACTGGATTACCGTGGATCGAACAAATGGCAACGTAGGAGATGAGCCTGATCTTCTTATCGTCACTATTGATACCACAAACATTACGCAAAAGTACAATAAGTGTAACATCTTGATTGATTCAAATGGCGGGAGTGGAAATTTTACAGTCACGGTGTACGTAGGCGTGGTATATAATAATATCACTGTTCAACAAGCATACACCCTGTTAACGAGTACGACAAATGGTATCCAGATCCCTATCGATGTGAGATATGACAACGAATGGGCAGCAGCACATATCGATACCCCTGCTCCGGAAAACCCCCGACATCATTGTGCTTGTTCTCTATCTGCTGATGAAGCAGTACTCCAAGCATTCATAGAGTTATACCAAGGGAAAGAAATCATCCTGTACTGTTCAGATGGAACTAGGAGCTTAGCGATTGCAAATGTGCTTGTCGAACACTCGTTCAATGGAACCATTGACATCATGATTGGTGGCATTACCGCATGGATCGCAGCGGGATATCCAACGAAACCAAATATGCCTCCTAATATCCCTGTCATCACTGGTGAGACAAGAGGAAAAACCGGTAAAGTCTATCAATATAACATTACGGCTACCGATGTCGACTCGGATGATGTCTACTACTATGTGAACTGGAGTGATAACACCTCTAATCAACTCATCGGGCCCTATCATTCCGGAGATGTAGCGACACTGAGCCATAATTGGTCTCAGAAAGGAACCTACACCGTAAAGGTGAAAGCCAGAGACATTTACGGATCGGAAAGCGATTATGCGACCCTGGAAATTAAAATGCCGAAGATAAGCGCCAGCATAGTGAATCAGTTTCTGTTACGCATTTTTGAAAAAATCCATATGTTTTTTCTTTTCTAAGATATTTATAGAGGAACGAGTATTCTTGACCGATGTGAAAAGGAGCATGATTTTATCAACACAAAGATAACAGCGTCACTTACTGTTCTTCTCACAATACTTTCTACATTAAGTGGTTGTCTCCAACAAAAGGAAGCATCCATTGATGACAATCGTGGCACACTCCAAAAAGCAATCGATGCAGCAGAAAATGGTGCGACACTTGTCATTAAAAGTGGGACCTACAACGAAGTACTAGTTATAAATAAAACAATTACTCTCAGGGGTGAAGATAAGAATACTACAATCCTCAATTTTAGCCCACACAAACAAATAACAACTCAAGAATCAATTATCAGCATAAATGCAGATAACTGTTCCATAGAAAATCTAACGGTAACACTCAGCAACAAATCAAATTTTCAGATAACTGAGACCCATAGTGGTGGATGTTGCGGGGAGAGTGATACAGAGTACCGATCATTCTACGCAGGAGGAATCGCTATTTACTCAAAGAATAATACAATAAAAAATACCATTATTACCAATGTTTCAGAGGGGATACAACTCCTCGGGTACTCAGAATCAAATACAATCCTACACAATGAGATAACAAATAATCAGATAGGCATTGGGGCATTAAATTCAATGCACAATACGATCTCTCATAATATGATATCAAATAATCAACGATACAATATGTATCTTACGACAGATTCTGATACAAACCAAATATCCTTTAACATTCTGGATACTTCGATATGGGGGATTAGTATCCAAGGTTCGCGAAACAATTACGTCTATAAAAATTGTATTCAAAACAATGATATCGGAATTTCCTGTCGTTCTGATGCCATACTTAACTATATTTACGGTAACGCTCTCGTAAATAATTTCTTAAGAAATGCAGAAGAAGACAAAGGGTTAACGAATCTATGGTATAACTACTCAACTGGTATGGGCAACTACTGGGATAATTATACAGGCACTGATGGAAATCACGATGGCATCGGGGATACCCCCTATGAGATTTATCACGCAGGAAATCGAGATATCTATCCCTTAATGACCCCGCCGCTCGATGTCCCCTGCAACCAGTAATATCGTTCCTAAAAAACCTAACTAATATAAGCAATTGTGGATCGGAAGAAGAAAAGTTATGAAAAAACAATTTGTAATCATAGGAGTCGTTGCTTTACTTGTTTGTGTTAATTTAAGTGGCTGTTCTGATAATAACCAACATTCAACTGGACCCTTTTATGTAGGACATGGTTCTGATGCAGACTACCACACCGTACAAGAAGCAATAGATGCAGCAGAAAATGGCGCTACAATTATTATGCAAAAAGGATCGTACAACGAATTAATAAATATGAGCAAAACAATTACGCTGATAGGAGAAGATAAGAATACCACAATAATAGATTTTAACCCCAATTATGAAATAAGAAGTTCAGTATCAATAATAAACATAAATGCAAATAACTGTGTCATAGAAAATCTGCGGATAACACTAAACAACAATTCATTACTTGCACAAGCAAATTCATTACTTACACAAGGAATCTCTATTCATTCTCAGTATAATACAATACAAAATACCAGTATCATCAACTTTGCAAATGGAATAGTGCTCGCAGCACATTCCGAATACAATACAATAACAGACAACGAGATAAAAAACAATCAGATTGGTATCGATGCGACAACTTCAACTTCTAACAATATCTCTCATAATACTCTTTTAAATAATACTCAATACAATATTTATCTAAAGACGGAGTCTGATTATAACAGGGTATCTTTTAATACGATGAAAAATTCATTTTATGGAATTCGAATTAAAGGATCGCAAGAGAATAACGTGTATAAAAATTGTATTCAAAACAATGATGTCGGTATTTACTGCTGTTGTGGCGCAAAATCAAACTATTTTTACAATAACACGCTCGTAAATAATTTCCAGGGAAATGCAGAAGAAGATAAAGGGTTATATAATGTATGGTATGACTATCCCACTGGTCCTGGTAACTACTGGGATAATTATACAGGTAGTGATGGAAATCACGATGGTATAGGAGATACACCGTATGTGATCCCTAGGACAGGGAATCAGGATAGTTATCCTTTAATGACCCCACCAGTAGATACGCCCTGCAACCAATAAATAAGACGGAACGAAACAGTATGAAGAAAATAGGGATATTGCTCATTGCTCTCCTCCTAATGAGTGAAGGACTCATCGGAGGGTGTTTACAACGTCCTCAACAAGCTGTAGAGAAACCAGTTGTAGAGAAACACAGTGAATTTGTGAATTGGTCTGAAGAAAAATTTAATGAAATGGCGAATCAAATACAATACTTTTATGAGATTGTTAAAACAGGAAATTGGAGTAATGTTCTTTATCACGTTTCACTCATACAAGATACCATAGACAATTATACAAAACAAGCAAATGATTTCACTTTGGATGATGGGGTATTAGATTCAGCAAGAAACGAGTATATTGGGTGGCTGAATGAATTAAAGTTAGCATATGAGAGATGGGAGAGTGCTGCTGAAAACTTTATAGCCGGTGATACTGAAACTGGTACCTCTCAGGCGCAAGTAGCACAGATTTTAATGGAGGCTACAAAAACATATGTGGACAATTATAAGCAAGATATATCTGCATGGCGAAATGAAGGATAGATTTGACAGGTCAATATTCTTAAATACGGGAAGTTACCTCTAATAATTTAATACGATTTTTAAAGAAAAAAAGAGATGGTTTGGCAGCTCGAAGAATATGTTTTAAAGAAGGAGAACTATAAAAAGTGACATCGATCATCGGGTACTATCGTAAAGAGAAAAACACATAAAAAAATATTTATAGCATCACCTCCTATCTCGATTGAAAAAATCAGGAGTCTGAGGCTATGACGAAGAAAATACCTGCTATACTGATACTTATGACAACATTCGGTATTCTACTGGGTGGTTGTGTACAACAAAACGGAACACCCAATAACAATAACACGCATCCAACAAACCTCACCGGCGTTATCTATGTGGGTAGTACGAACGCAAATTTTAGCACAATACAAGAAGCAATACAAGCAGCAAAAAATGGTGCGACGATCTATATTAAAAATGGGGTGTATAATGAATTACTCGATGTCAATAAAACACTCACCCTGATGGGAGAAAATAAAAACACAACAATACTGAAATTTAACCCCCCGTCCCCCAGCAGTCAAGTTCCCATCATCAACATCAACGCGCCTAACTGTTCCATCGAAAATCTCCAGATCACACTGAGCAATAAATCAGTTATTGCACAAGGAATAATAATCAATACAAAAAATAACACCATCCGAAATACCATCGTTACCAATCTTGCAGAGGGAATAGATCTCTCAGCGTATTCAGACTCAAATACTATCGTATACAATCAGATAACAAACAATTTGATTGGTATCAATGGGATAAGCTCAAATCATAACAATATCTCGCATAATACTTTTTCAAATAATAACCAATACAATATTTATCTATCGTCAAACTCTGACAGCAACAATGTATCGTTTAATACGATGAAAAATGCGACCTATGGGATTAGAATTAAAGGATCGAAAGACAATATAGTGTTTAAGAACTGTATCACAAAAACAAACATCGGTCTGTACTGTTGTTGCGGTGCAAGCCAGAACTATTTTTCCAATAACACGCTCATAGATAATGTCCAAAACGCAGAAGAAAATGCAAACTTACGAAATATATGGTATATCAATACTACTGGTAACTACTGGGATACCTATAACGGCAGTGATGCAAATCACGACGGCATCGGAGATACACCCTATACGATTCCGAATGCACAAAATCAGGATATGTATCCCTTAATGGCCCCGCCGCTCGATGCCCCCTGCAACCAATAATATTATTTCCAAAAAACCGTGTTCGGGTATCTGTTTCTAAAGGTATGGTTGTAAAGACGGAATAGATTTGATATTATAGTTAGGGAAGAAAGAAATGAAAATACAATTAGTACTACTTGGAATAACGCTCATGTTGATAGTAGTTGGATGTACTGGATGCAACATGATTACCGTGAAAGAGACACACTCTAAATTTTATGGAACATGGGAGGCTGTTAACGAGAAAGAAGGCGATAGGTTTTATCATAGTATTACTTTTTATGATAATGGGTTGGTAAATTTACGATATAAGAAAGCAGACGGTACTTATAGCAACAGCACAGGTACCTGGACTTATAATACTACGACAGCGAAACTATCCTTCAATCTAACGTCACTTGGTCGTCCAAATAAAACGTTTCATGTCGCATTTCAACAGCAGAACGATTTAATGCTTTTAGAAGACTATCTTGGAGGAATAGGTTACCAAAGAAAACCCTAATTCGATCAATGAGACGAATTACCAAAAAACATGAGGGTCTCACGATCTATTTTTAACGGAATAGAAAAACAAAAATTGACATCTCTCATCGACTGCGATCACGAAGAAAACCACATAAAAAAAATTTAAATAGCAACGGGCTATCTTGACAGATACGAAACGGAGTCTGATACAATCAATTCGAAAATACTAGCCTTCCTGACACTTATCATCACAGTCCTTACTCCATTAAACGGATGCATCCAACAGGAAAAAACATCCATTGATACCAATCATGGTACACTACAAGAGGCAATCGATGCAGCAGAAAATGGCGCTACACTTATTATTAAAAATGGAACGTACAACGAAGTACTCGTCATCAATAAAACAATTACCCTGAGAGGTGAAGATAAAAACACAACAATACTTAATTTTAACCCCGGTTATAAACTAAATAATTCAGTACCCCTAATAACTATCAATGCAAATAACTGTGTCATAGAAAATCTCCAGATAACACTCAGCAACAATACAATACTTGCCCAAGGAATAGCTATTAATTCGAATCATAATACAATAAAAAATACCATTATTACCAACCTTACAAATGGAATAAAACTCTCAGAAAAATCAGAATCAAATACCATACTATACAACGAGATAAAAAATAACCAGATCGGTATTGTCGCTTCAAATTCCGATACGAACAATATCTCTTATAATACTGTATCCAATAATCAACTCGAAAGTATTTATTTACTGACGGATTCTAATACAAACACGGTATGTTTCAATACGGTAAAAAATTCATTTTATGGAATTCGCATTAAAGGATCGCAAGAGAACACCGTGTATAATAATTGTATTCAAAACAATGATGTCGGTATTTACTGTTGTTGTAGTGCAAAATCAAACTATTTTTACAATAACGCCCTCGTAAATAATGTCCAAGGAAATGCAGAAGAAGACAAAGGGTTAACGAATCTCTGGTATAACTCCTCGAATGGTATGGGCAACTACTGGGATAATTATACAGGCACTGATGGAAATCACGATGGCATCGGGGATACTCCCTATATGATTCCTCGGGCAGAGAATCAGGATAGGTATCCCTTGATGGCCCCGCCGCTTGATGCCCCCTGCAAGACATAACATCATTTTTTTTTTTAAAAAAAAAATAATCTCCGATGATGTCACTTTAAAGATAGGTACGAAGACCACAGGGTACTCTTCGGAAGAGATCTTGTTATACATGTCAATGATGAGAAAACAGAGAACATTATGGCAATAAAAAAACAAAAATGACAGGAAAATTCATTTTAAAAGTTCTATTTAAATATTTGGGAGAAGTTATATATAACGTCAAGATAGTTATTATTTAAACCAGTAGAATAGTGAACAGAAGTAGAGTAGTTACTTCATGAAATTCCGATCATCTACCTGTGTGGAGGTTTAACAATGAGAAAAACAATCGTTCCTATCCTCGTAAGTCTGATCTTGATGACGACAACGGCATTCCTTGCTGATGCATACATACCAGCATGCTCCGAACAACATGTACTGACATCTACTGAATATACCGACCCTTCAATCAATCCCACTACATATCAGGGTTACACTAATATCACCGTTGAGCAAGCGTACAGCCTTTTAACGGACACATCAAATGGAATCCAGATACCCATCGATGTCCGAACGAATTCCGAGTGGGCAATTGCACATATTGACACACCCGCTCCAGAGAATCCACAACACTGGCCGTATTTACAGCAAGGAGTAAATCTCACAGAATTTATGCAGGGATACCAAGGGAAAGAAATTATTTTGTATTGTAAAGCAGGGAGTAGGAGCACCGCTGCAGCAAAACTCCTTGTTCAAAATAATTTCACTGGCACTATTTACAACATGCTTGGTGGGATTGACGCCTGGACGCTCGCAGGATACCCAACGAAAGCAAACATGCCTCCCGAGACCCCCGTGATCACAGGTGATATAAAAGGAAAAATTGGTCAAAACTATCCATATACATTCACAACGACAGATCCCGATTCCGATGATGTCTTTTACTATGTGAACTGGACAGATAACACCACCAATCAACTTATCGGCCCGTATCATTCCGGAGACGTAGCAACACTGAGCCATAATTGGTCTGAAAAAGGAACCTACACCGTAAAAGTAAAAGCCAGGGATATCTACGGGGCGGAAAGCGATTATGCGACCCTGGAAATTACGATGCCATATACATTTAACCCGATGTGGCAGTTTTTGGAATCGTTGTTCGGGCGATTTCCCGCTGTGTTTCCACTCCTACGACACCTGTTGGGGTATTAAAAATATCCCTCCTTTTTTTTTTATCATTTGATTCGCACAAGAACATGATAGTTTTTTTTCGTCTGTGTATTGATGAATAATTGAGAATATTTTATAAGTTATATTATCATGTAGAAAAATATTATATTATGTTTATTCGTCACTAGTTTTCACTAAATGAAATTTCGTGTTGTAATTTTTATCATGTTTGGAATTGAAGGCTTGTAGATGATTCCAAAGAATCGGTCTAAGGAAGGGATGGGTCACACATCCACGAAGAGTCTTTGATTTAAATATGGTATTAATACTGTACAATAAGTTAACATTTTTTAATAAATAATTTAATATATATTTAACGTCGTGCGGTGTTGACTGTATCGTTTTTAAGGGATATTTAATAAGGTTTGTGGGCTCCTCTATTTCACCGTTTTCAGTAAATAAACGAATAATTTTTTTGATAAGCGATAAAATTGTTATGAATAACTTTCTTTTCATCGAAAGAATTTATAGTTATTTGAGACATTTGTTATAATAAATATTTTTAAGAAAAGTATATTAATGAATTTTAAATCCTTTTAATATAAATATTATTAAAAAAGGGGGGGGTATAACCAATTCGGAGGTAAAAATATGGAACGATGGAGGAAGAAAATGGAAACGAAAAATTTTAGTCTTTTAGGCCGGAGTGTGGCTAGAAACGTAGTTGTTCTAGCGATCGCAATGATTCTTATGGGAACGACATTCAGTGCAGCGAACATACAAAATCAGGGATCTCTAACCCCGCAACCAAATGAGAAGTTGAGTATCACCTGGGATGTGACTATGAACTGTAATAATGCTGGTGGTCAAAACGATTATGTTATATTTGGTGAAGCGCCTGATGCGCGTGATGGACCACCGCATGATAGCTATGATACCGCCAAAGCCCCAGCACCACAAACCCCGTATATCATGGCAACGTTAAACGACAACCTTGAAACCCCCTATGATGTTTTATGGTTTGATTACCGACAGTATCCTGCAACGGCAAAGGTTTGGGATTTAACTGTCCAATGGATGCCGAAAACCGGTTCTTCTCCATCTGATATTACGATTTCATGGAATATAAATGAGTTTACCGGTTGTGAATATAACGTGGTGGGAGGATCGGTGAATCTCTGCACTGGGTCAGGGACTCCTTTAAAGAATATGCTCACGAATAATAATTATGTGTTCAGCTGTCCAGCATATGTTCCTCAATCGTTCAAAATAATCTGTTCCGCTCCTGCTGCTAATCAACCTCCTGTGGTTGCAGGTATTCCTGATCAGACGATTGCGGAGGGTTCTTCGTTTGCGACAATTTCTTTGGATAACTACGTTACTGATCCTGATAATACGGATGCTGAGATGACGTGGACGTATTCAGGGAACAGTCAGCTTACGGTCAGTATTGTGAGTCGTGTTGCGACGATCACGGTCCCGAATGCTGATTGGAATGGTGCGGAGACGATTACGTTTAAGGCGAC
>CABMCU010000131.1 GCA_902384685.1 uncultured archaeon
CGGGTGGAGCAAGACTATTCGTTGTACACGATGCCATGGAAATAATATGGTGTTTACTAGAGTCGTACATTTTTTCGTTGACTCCTAAAACGATAGTAAGATCAGGGTCTTTCCCAGGAGCAGTGATAATTACTTTTTTTGCTCCGGCCTCCAAATGTTTTCCTGCACCATCACGGGTACGGAAGACACCAGTAGATTCAATGACAACGTCTATGTCTAATTTCCTCCATGGGAGGTTTGAGGGATTCACCTCTGAGAAGAACGCGATACGATGTCCGTTCACTTCGACACCGTCTGGTTTTACGTCAACGTCTCCACAGAACTTTCCGTAAATTGAATCGTATTTGAGAAGGTGCGCGAGTATTTCCGTGTTTCCAAGGTCATTTACTGCAATGATTTCAAATTTCTTTCCGTACTGGGAGTGTTGTAATGCAGATCGTAGTACATTTCGTCCTATTCTTCCGAAACCATTAATAGCTACTCGAATCATCTCCGAACCACGAAGCCTACGAACAAGTGAACATTATATAAGTTTTCCGACAAGATAGGTCGGTGCTGCATCAATAATTTTGACATGAACAAAATCCCCAATGGCGACTGGTTCTGTGAGAACAATCTGTTTGTAGTTCTCTGCGCGTCCCTTATATGTCTTTTGTTTTCCTTTCTCAGTCACTAGTACCGTATATGTTTTTTTGAGGTGTTCTTGATTTTTTTCCAGTGAGATTTTCGAGCAGACTTCTGTTGTCCGTTTTGATCGTTCTTTGACTACATGTGTGGGAATGCGCCCTTTCATGTTTTTCGCAACGGTGAACGGGCGAGCAGAAAACCTGGTGATGTTGATGATATCTGGTTTTATTTGTTTTAAAAGTTCTATCGTCCGGTGAAATTGTTCTTCGGTTTCCGTGGGAAAACCAATAATAACATCAGTGGCGAGGGTTAGAGCTGGAAATTTTTTTCGAAACTGTTCAACAAGAAGGGTAAAATCTTTTGCGGTGTATCCTCGATTCATTTTTTTTAGGATTTCATCATCGCCTGATTGTACCGGTAAATGGAGGAATTTGTAGATTTTACAATGCTGGTATGCGGTAAGAATTGAGTCAACGTTTTTTTGGACTGTTATAGGGTTCATCATGCCAACACGAATACGAAACGCACCATTGAGAGTACAAAGCTGTGTAAGGAGTGTCCCAAGATTCGTGTTGGTATCAAGACCATATGATGCAGTATCTTGTGCAGTTAGTTGTATCTCTTTGCACCCTTGTTTGATTGCAGAGTACACATCAGCAGTAATCTCCTGAATCGGGAAGCTTCGTAATGTTCCACGTGCAAAATGGGTGATACAATAAGCACAAGAAAGTCGGCATCCTTCTGCAATCATAACCGGTGCAATTACCTCATCGTAATGTTTCGTTAGCATCGTTTTTTTTGCTTCAATGAAGGATGGTTTGTTACCTTGAATAATATTGGTTATGTACTTTGTATATTGAGGAGGTAGCAAGAATGCATCTGGTGCAACAGATTTTATTAGATCTGGTTGTACCACTGGCATGCAACCGGTCACAACTATCCTTTTGTGTGTTTTTTGAAAAACCTTTAATCGTGACAGCATGCGTTGTTCGGTCGTTCCAATAACCGTGCAGGTGAGAAGCACCAGCGCATCAGCGTCTGTAATGCTGTGAACAATCTCATGACCTTCATGCTTTAACAGACCCAGAACCAAGCGTTCATCGCTCTTGTTTGCTGTACACCCATAGGTTTCAACATAGATGTTCATGTTAAAACGCGAAAAGATGCTGCCTTATTTAACTGCTTCTGTCACCCGTCTGAGGACAAACTGTTTCTCGAGGTTCGATAAAAAGAAACCAGCACGTGGTCCTTTTTCTTGTCCGAGGATAACCTGATAAATTGCACTAAACGCAGTTTTAATAGGAATCTTTGTTTCTTCTGAGATCTCATAGATTGCCTTGTGGATTGCCTCAGGTTCCCAGGATAGTTCAGGGATTTTTTCTTTAAATAATGTTAGAATCGTTTGTTGTTCTTCTGTGAGAAATATCTCCGGGAGTTTTTCTTTGACCTCGAACTTGACTTCATCTGGTGCAAACATAGAAAGCCAGTATCTGACATGTTCTGCACGCTGCCTCAAGTGGTCTTCGTCTTCTTTCTTTAATTTTTTTGGGATTTGTCCAGTTCGTATCAGAATCTCTTTAACATCAGGCCATATTTTCGCGATCTGGTCAAGGGTAACCAAATGTCGATATGGGAGGTGAAGAGGCATAGTCTTAGGGATATGATAGGGTTGTGACAGCTCATAGATTTTTTTAAACTCCTTCATGCCCTTAATTTCTATTTCTTTACCAAAATAGACTTCCTCTTCTTTGTCGTACTCATCAACCAAGGTCAGTAAACCTAAACCAGAGTCAAAAACAATATGTTTATTCGGTTGATTTCGCATGATTAAAAATCGAAGTACCTCAGGCGGCGTCATCTGTAACATTTCCTCCCCGCTGACCGCAGTTCCTTTAGAGCTATGCATCGCGCCTTGTCCTTTCAGCATGATAAACTCATATACCAATAAACCTGGATGAGGGTACTTATACACTTCTTCAGAGATCTTCGCCCCCGTCTCTCGTGTACCCCCGACAGTAGCATGATCTTTTCCGCAGGGTTCAAAGGTAACCCCAAACATTCTCCAGCGTGCTGGCCAGTCCACCCGCCAAGGAAGCTTCCCTTGTCCATTTTTACGAATATCAACTTCACCAGTGTGGCCACAATCACACGTGTAATCAACCATCGGATATTCATACAGATGAGGATGTGTTGTTGAAAAACGACCACATGATTCGCATTTTACATTATAGGGCAACCAGTCCTTTGGCATGTGTCTCCCAGAGAGTGTTTCAAGAATATTCCTGATTCCATTCGTGTTTTCTAATGCGATTTGAATCGATTCGTTGTACTCTCCGTTATTGTACAATTCACTTGCGCGATATACTCGCGGGTTTACTCCAATCTCGTGCAATGAACCTAAAAACGATTCTAAATAGTGATCCGCATAGCTTTTATGGTTACCACAGGGGCAGGGAATCTCAGATAAAGCTTTCCCTACATATTGCGCATATGACGCGGGAAGATGTGGATATACTTTCCGTAATGGATCGTAATCATCACAAATGTAGATGAACTCCGCATTACCGCCTTTCTCAATAAGACAACGGTACACTGCATCAGTGGTGAGGATCTCCCGCATATTTCCTATATGAATTGGGCCGGATGGTGTTATGCCTGTCGCTAGCACGTGTTTTGTTTTATTTTTAAGTAGTTCATCTGCTAAAACATCTGCCCAATGCATAAGTAAATCACCAATAAGTATCGTGTTATATTGGCCGAGCCCTGATCAACGAGCGCAGAGGTACACCACCGACATCGTTCATTGATCGTTTATTAAGAAGACAGACACATAAAACAGGTGTTCCTTTCTCCGCTTTTACTGCCTTAATTGCACTTTTCAATGTTTCACCGGTTCCAATAACGTCATCAACAAGAATCACGTTTTTATTAGCTATGGTTGCGTAATTCGAGCAGAACGCACCGGTTTTTTCGTGGTGTGGCCTGAAGACGGCAAGATCAAGGCCTAGCTCCTCAGCAATGTATATCGCATAGGGAATCCCGTTGATCGCAATACCAACAATCACATCAACATCGATTTCTTTTTTCTCCATTTCTTCAAGGATAATATCAGATAATGCATAGGAGATTGATCCGATACGAGAAGGAGACACACCAATCGAGCGCCAACCAACCTTCAAATCACCTTCCGGTTTCTTTTCTTTTCCGTGTGTAAGTAACCATGATGCTGTTTCTTTTGATACATTGAGTTCTTCTGCAATCTCATAATCGGTAAGTCCACTCGCTTTGAATTTTAACGCTTTATTAATAAGAGAATCCGTTTCTTTCATATCAGTAACACCCGTGGAACTACGTATCTACCTACGATATTTAGATGTTTGCTCTTCCTATCTATAATCAGTGGAAAAAAAGTATCGTAAACCTAAAATAGTACAAGAGCATGCTCTAATCTAAGGTAGTCATATGGCCCAAGAGAAAAAAGGAGAAGGATTTCACTCTGGAGCCGGGTTAATCCGGTATTTTGATGCAGAAGAAAAAACCGCGTTTAAGATTCCGCCATGGTTTGTGATTTTTGCTTGTATTGCTACGGCAGTTGTCGTCATAGCGATTCAGATGTGGAAACCGCTCTAAAAAAAATTATTCCTTTTTTTATTTTTGTTTTTTTAATTGCTGTATTGTGATTTGTTTTGCGGTTTGTAGTGCTTCGTTAATCTTATCCCGATTTGGACCACCGCATTGAGTAAGTTTTGGTTTCCCGCCACCACTGCCACCGAGGAGTTTTCCAATCTCTGAAGCAAGCGGTCGTAGATCGATCTCGACATTGTTAGACGCAGCTGAGACAAGTTTTTTTCCATCATAGATATGAGCAACATAACCTGGTTCCCTGATAATTGCTCCAGCTATCGCGATCGCATCAATTTCACTGCGACTGGAGATAATTTTTATAGTAGTTCCAGGAATCTGGAATGCATCATGTTGTAATCGTTCAATTATATCCGATGAAACGACTTTCTTTTGTTTCTGCACGTTCTTCCATTCATTGAATAAATGATTACCTGCATCAACAAGATTTAGGAACGAAATTTTGTTTTTCTTTGTAGTCCCGTTTAAAAATCTTTGTAATGTTTTTTCCAACTGGTCTGCAGAAACTGAAAAGATTTTTTCTACCTCACGCAATTGTTCAGATATGTTTTCATTATTTGTAACGGCATATTCCGGGGCAAGAAGCATGATCACACGATGATACAGTTCGTTTTCTTCTTTCTGGTAAATATCGGCCATCTTTCCTGCTGCAAAAGTTATTCGATTCACACCATCCTGGATACGTTCTGTTTTGAGGATACGTATTTTCTCGATTTCCTTTGTGTTGTTAAGGTGTGTGCCACCACAGGCTTCTACATCGATTCCAGGGAGATTCAACACACGAATAAGGTTGCCTGGTGGGACACCACCTTGATATAATCGGAATCCATATTCTCGTTCTGCGTTATTTCTTTCCATTACCTTTTTTTCAACTGGAACCGATTGCCTCACAAATTCGTTTGCAATGCTTTCGATTTTTTTGATCTCATCTTCAGCAATCGGTTTGTAATGAGCAAAATCAAACCTTGCTTCAGTCACCCCGAGTTGCGAACCAGCCTGCCAGATATGCTCACCAAACAATCTGCGGAGAGCACCATTTACTACGTGAGTACCTGTGTGATGTTTCATGAGTGCATAGCGATGATCCCAATCGATTTTCCCATGCGTTTCTTCCCCTAAATTCACAGGATGTTCAAGAATGTGGATGATGGAGTCCGCTACTTTTTCAACATGTACGACCTGGAGAGGTTTCCCATGAACAATCAGGACTCCTTTGTCTGCCGGTTGTCCGCCGCCTTCAGGGTAGAACGCAGTCTTGTCAAGAATTACCTCAGTTCCTCGTGCTGTGGTTTGTTGCCAGACAATTTTTGCATCGAATTCCTTCATGTAATGGTCATCGTAATAGAGTGGGCGCGTTACAGGAAGATCGGTGCGTACTTCTGATGTTCCTTCCTCTGGTTTTTCATGGGAATGCAGTAATGCAATCATGGAATCAAAATTCGGTGGAATGAAAACCATAACGTTTTCTTTCTGTGCGATGTTCTGAACAACATCAGGGGGTATCCCATGGGTATCATATAGCATGATTAATGCGTTAGGATCAATGGTTTGTTTTTCTTTCAGAATCCTTTTTATAAGTCCTTCTCCTTTTGAAAGGGTGTCGGAAAATCGTCTTGTTTCAATGTCTAGAATCTCACCAACTTGATCCTTCCGTTTTTTAAGTGATGGAAATTCTTTTCCTAGATATTCCAGCTGCTGTTCTACGAGCTGTTGTAAGGTAAGTTCGCACTGCAATTTTTCAAGGAATCGGATTGATCTTCGAATCATTAATCTAGCAAGGTACCCTGCTTTTACATTTGATGGAACGATACCATCACCGAGCATGAACGAAAGGCATTTGCTATGATCTGCAAGCGCGTAGATGCTGGCCTTATCTGACGTATCCTTTATCGCATCATACAGTAGCGTGAGCATCTTTGGAACAGCAGTTTCGTATACCGTTGGTGTCCCGGTTGTAAACCATGCGACTCGTTCCAATCCATACCCGGTATCAACAATGTTTAATGGGTTTGGTGCGTAATGTTTGCCTTCGATGAGTGTCTCGCCATGCTCATCTTCTTTCAGGTTCATGAATACAAGAGTTGCAATCTCAAGTCCACCATCAAGGACCTCAACACATGGTCCTGCGTTTCCCCCACCAATCCAGAGTTGCTCCTTATAATTAATTGCTTCTCGGGGGATTCCGATTTTTGTTCTAAAAAACTCGTCGCAGTAAACAACTGTTTCTTCTTTCCAGTAGATTTCATCGATGTTTTTATTAAATGCATGGTGCCCCATCATCTCAAAGGTAGTGAGATGTCGTCCGCTTTTTCCTACTTCATCAAGGTCATTGAGTCGAATGCAGGGCTGTGAGATCACTAACGGGTTCGCTGGTGGAGGAACTATTCCCGATGTCACATGAGGTTGAAAATCCGCAATCGAGGCAATGGTGAGGTAAATATCAGAACGCCACCTGGCAATCACCGGGCAACGTTGTCCGGTTTCAGGGTAATGAAGTCGTGAATGATCGTGTTTTTCGAAAAATGAAAGAAAATTTTCTCTGACATCTGCGAGTGTTAATGGTTTTTTTGTAAGAGAATTTCCGATGAAATTAAACTTCACGCAGGGTTGATCTCCGCATAACTCTGCCTGGGCATCTAGTGTCCAAAAATAGTCACCACATGCTTTGCATTTCTTTCGTATATAGCCGTTGTTATGAAAAAATTGTAGGTCGTATTCCTTTTGCATGGTTGAATTAGTCATAGGTCTTGACTGGTCTGGAATAGACAAAAGGTTTAAAGTTTATTCTATAGCCGGACCATAGTTTTATCTTTTGTCGACGAATAGTTGAATTTTGAGTAATTTTTAAATAATATATAAAGTTCCACCCATATTATGGCAGAAAAAATTTCTAATAATAAATTCAATAAATATATTTCAATGGTGTTGGTAGTAGTAATAATCGTGTCCGTAGGTATTTATGCCTATACTAATTTTATAAAGAAAGAACCGACGATATCAGAAACCAATCCGCCTCCAAGTTTACAACCAGAAAAAACCCTACTAACAATAACCGTTGGTTCACAATCATATAACTACACACTTAATAATCTTACAGGCCTCGGTACCATTACGGGACAAGGAAGCTACATTAATAAAATTGGGAAGATAACCGGACCAAATAATTACACTGGTGTATCTATAAGCATGTTGTTAAATTCTATTCCGATTCTACCATATAACTACACGTTCCACGCAATCGCCAACGATGGATATTCTCGTAATTACTCGATGGATGAAGTGAATGGTCACATATTGGTATATAATGAAACAGGAGGCGAAATCGGAACGGAAAATCTGACTATGATTATCGCATATAAAGAAAACGGCATATTATTAAATGAAACAACAAAAGGTCCTCTAAGAATTGCATTTATTGGTACACAACCCGCTATAACCAATTCTGGGATCTGGTTAGGTTTGCTCAATACAATAGACCTTATATAGAAATTATCAAATAGTGAATTTACCAGTTTCGAATAAAAGAAATTACGTTTACCCGTACACGAAGCATAAATAATTCTACTTTGCGTGAAAATATTATTGTTTTATCCTTGGAATGTATACTATTAGTTGATGCATAAGAGTCGAAATATTTATAATAAGATATAGGTTAAAATATATTAGGGGTAATATGAAGAAATTAATTCTTTGCATAATAATAGTTTTGATTGTATTAATGAGTAGTATAGGGGTTACAACTGCATTTAACTTCTCCATTAATACAGATACGAAAGCATCAATTCAGGTCACAAGTAATGGATATAATATTCAGTGGATAAAGGAATATGGAAATAGTGCTTGGACAGATGCACGATATCAAGGACCGCAACCAATTGGAGATTGTGATAACGATGGAAAGAATGAGCTGCTTATCAGCGGAAGAGATTGTACCATCCGTGTTATGAAATGGGTTGAAAACGATCAGACGTACTCGCAGGTTTATGCATTACGTCCACCGTTTTATCCACTAATTCATTGTGATGCTGGTGGGATGGCAATTGGTGATGTGACTAATGATGGTAAAAATGAAGTCGCCGCGACCTGGTATACCACGGTCTATAGATACATTGCTTTTAAATATTGGATAATTGGAATAAACCCTTGGATTTTTTTCAATGGTGGTGGTAGTGCTGATTGTCTTATCGGGGATTGTGATAACGACGGGAAAAATGAATTAATTTTAAGCGGTGGTGGAGGCCGGCAGTCAAGTACAGTTGGTGAGATTACGGTGTTTAAATGGAATGGGTTTTCCTTACAACGAGTTGCTGAATGGAACGATCCCGATACAGGGGGATATGTGTATATGGCTGGTCTGGGTGATGTGGATAATGATGGGGAAAATGAAATTGTTTGCGCCTATGAAAATAAGGTTATGGTTTTAAATTGGGATGCCCAAAACAACACATTTATTTCCACGAGGATATATAGGTCATTAGTACAAGATTCTCCCTTTGGTGTGGTCTGTAAGGATTGTGATAATGACGGGAAAGCGGAGATCCTTCTGAGTTATTATGCACCTCGGATTACGATCTTTAAATGGAATGGATCGGGGTATCCGATCCAATTTGATATCACGTGGCCTGATGGGGACCCAGTGATTGAAGGAATCGATGTTGGTGATGCCGATGACGATGGACTCAATGAAGTGTGTGCGGGAGCTGGTGTGACTCATATCTTACAGTGGAATGGTACGACGTATGTGGAAGAAGCGGTGCTTCCTACCTTTGGTTGGATGGCGGTCGTGTGCATCGGAGATTGCGATAACGATGGGAAAAATGAAATCAACGCAGGAAATGTTGAGGTAGCATCTGGGCAACAGTTTACCGAATGGGTTTTTAAATATGGTTGAGATACGTGATTCCTAGCCTTTTTCCTTTTTAAGAAACATATTAATAGAATGTCGATATATCTATCGACAATCGGGGTAGGTTCTTAGATACTATGGGTGTTAAGGAATTACTAGCAGAAAAAATCGCTGGGGAGATCACTCTAAGTCCAAAACCAGGGGAGACGCTCCGCAAATGGCGAACTACATTTAGTATCGCTCAAGCTGAACTGGCGAATTTTTTAGTGGTTGCCCAAAGCGTGATTAGCGATTATGAATCTGGGCGACGGAAATCCCCAGGGATTCATTCCGTGAAAAAGATTGTGACTGCATTCTTAGAAATCGATGAAAAGAAACACGGTGGCACTGTCATCCATCAATATCAGTTCATGGTAAAAACTCAAGATGGTATTATTGACATTATGGAATATCCTTATATAATTCCTGTTGAGAAATTGATAAAAGAAATCGAGGGAAAGGTGGTCACCTCCTCAAGCATCAGCCTCGACCGCACCATAAAAGGGTTTACGCTTATCGATGGGGTTGAGACAATTAAGACGCTTACCGCGACAAATTACTCAAATCTCTATGGATGGAGCACGGAGCGGGCGTTGATTTTTACAAAAATCCAGTTCGGACGAAGCCCAATGATTGCTATTCGGATTCATCCAGTAAAACCATCACTTGTGGTTTACCATCAACCAGGGGGCGTGGATCCACTTGCGGTGCAGCTCGCAGAACGGGAAAATATACCGCTGGTGATAACAGATATACCGCTTGAAGAATTACGGAAAAAATTAATTTTGCTTGGGAAGTGAAGACATTTGACTGACGTGGTTGGATTGTGTTCCATGTGCGGACGACCAGGTGCGATGTTCACCTGCTATCTCTGCGGACGACTCGTTTGTGAACGATGTTATGATAATCGCCATTCGATCTGTATTGAATGTAAACATATGAAAACTCGGTCTGATTCTCCTTCATTCCCGATGGATTAAAATCATTCTAGGAACAAATATGATTACTCAATAAGAAAGCTTTAATATTTTCGGTTAATTAAGAGCTATGTCTCAATAGCTAACACTTTTTTTATATGATCTCGATTAAAATATTTCTCTAAAATGGAGTCAGAAAAACTATACTGCTCGAGCAGTAAGAATTCGTTTATGTATTTTTTAATATGTGGGCGCTAACTACTTAACAAAAGTAAGAAATTTAAAGAACAATGACATTATGTATTACGGAGATGCATACTAATCAAGTAATTTATCAATAAAGAGAGGAGATTGGATACCATGTTGAATACTTCTGATGTTAAACGACAATTTTTACAGATAATAAGTCAAATTTAGAAATTACCTGCAACAATGACAGGAGGATAGATAGAAACGTGAAAGAGCCGTTAGACCTGAAGAAATTTTTCTTTGGTCGGATCAATGCGAAACTGACGCTCCTATTCCTTCTGGTTGGAGTAGTAACACCTTGCATAGGTATTACATATATCTATTTAATCGCGAATTCGTTTATTTCACAGAATCCTGAGATTTTTCTACAACAGCAGATGTTCTTGAATGTTACGGTGCTAATAATCATTATTCTAATCGCAGTCAATTCTATAATTCTGAGATTTATAATATCCCATTCATTTACTAAACCAATTTGGGAGTTGCATAAAGCAGCACAAGAACTGGAAAAAGGAAATTTTAAAGTCAGAACAAACATCACAACAAATGATGAGTTTACACAACTCAGTGATACGTTCAATCGCAGCGCACTAGCGTTTAGCAAGATGGACGAGGAACGTCTGCAACTTGACAAAGCAAAAGCAGAATTCCTCAGCATCACATCTCATGAACTCCGGACACCAATCACACCTCTAAAGGCACAGTTACAGATGTTGCAGCAAGAATATTTTGGGAAACTCACTGAAAAACAAAAAGAAAGCCTTAAGATAATTCTCCGAAACACAGAGCGACTCAATAAAATCATCGAAGATTTTCTTGAGATCTCTAGAATTGAAGCTGCACGATTGAAATTCACGTTCAGAAAAACAAATATTCATGAAATAGTCAACGAGACGATAAAATTCATGGAAGGATTTGCCGCGGAAAAAAACATAAAATTCGTAGTAACAACTGATGAATTCCCGGACATCGAAGTAGATCCAGATCGAATTAGCCAAGTCCTCCGAAACCTTATCCATAACGCTATTAAATTTTCTCCGTTAGGCAGCATTATAGAAATCCGTACGGAGATAAAAACGAACCATGTACAATTCAGTGTAAAAGATCAAGGGATTGGGTTAAAATCTGAGGATCAAATCAGTGTGTTCGAGCCTTTCTATCAAGTGGATGGAGGTCTAAACCGAAAATTAGGGGGCACGGGACTGGGACTGACAATTTGTCGAGGGATCATTGAAGCACAAAAAGGAAAAATATGGGTCGAAAGCAAATCTGGTTATGGCAGTACATTCTATTTCACAATTCCACTTACACCAGTCTATGAGATTGAACCAATTAAAATGCTCTTTTCCCAAAAAACAGAAATCGAAAAGAAACTACAAGATCAATTTATGGTTGCGTTGGGACCAATAGGTATTGTCGAGTTCAACGAACTAAGAAACAAACATGCCTTGAGCAGAGAAGATCTCTTTCAGTATATTTATTTTTTGGAAGATAAATCTATTCTTCGTCAGGAACATGCAAATGAATTTAAAAGAAATATTGGAAAGATTTTTGGTGAAGAATGTCAAAAAGAAGAAAATGAACAAAACAATGAAGGTATGAAAAAAAGAGGTGTAAGGTGAAATAATGAAATTAAGATCGTTATTGATTATTATGTGTTTGGTGATATCGCTAATACCGATTGCAATGATTAGTGGTTTGCAAGGCTTCCAGATTGCAAGCATGTTTTTTGGCTTAATTCTGATCATTACGTTTGTAGTAGGGTTTGTGATTTCCTATTTTATCTCTATGCCACTTGTAAAATTAACAAAAAACATTGATGAAATCAGCAAAGGTAATTTGGATGTCGAATTGGAAAAAAGTGAGATTTACGAGATCAATAATCTGACCGCTTCGTTAGATCGAGTAATGGCGAGTTTGAAACTCGCTATCTATAAGGTTGGGTTAAAAAAAGAGGAGATATTTGAAGAGGTCGTAAAAGCAAAAGAACAGGCCGAGGAGAAGTTTGAAATTCTGCTAAAAAAGATTGACGGGTGGATCTGGGAGATTGATGAAAAAGGAACGTGCACGATCTGCTCTATAAAAGTAGGAGAAACGCTTGGGTACACTCCTGCGCAGATGATTGGGAAAGAGATTTTTGGGTTTTTACCAACTGAAGAAGCACAGAAGTTGAAAGACGTGATAAACCACCTTGCGAAGGAGAAGGCAGGCGCGATGAATAAATTAGCCATGTATTGGATGCATCAGAGTGATAAACATCTGGTCTGGATACGTTCGATTCTTATACCTGTGTTCGATCGTACAGGGTGCTTCCGTGGTCTGCGTTGTTTTAGCAGGGATGCGACAGAGGAGCGAGTTGCAGAAAATCAGATTGAAGAGCTGCATAAAAAAATAGGGGAATTAAACAAACAGATACATGAAATTCTTCAAGAACGATTAAATGAGAACCCCGAAAAAGAACCAACCCTTGAAATAACCGCTGAGCAGGTATTTGATTATATGCTTATTTTTGATGAAAACGCAAAAATTATTGACTGTACGAATGATATTCAGAAGAAACTCGGATATAATAAGGATGAGATGCTTTCCCTGACTTTCGCTGATGTTGTTTATCTTGAAACATACGATAAGATTAGAGCAAATCTCGATGAAGTCAAGAAACTGGGGATCATGCAAGTAAAGACTATTCATAAGAAGAAAGATGGCTCATCGGTATTTGTTAGTGAACAAATTAGGTATCTAAAAGACCGGCATATGTTTATCTGTATGGTAAAGGAAGATACGATGTAGTTCCTTGATAGAAAAGAAACCTATTTGGTTTAATAATCTCTATATCTTATAAAACCATCAACTATTGATTGATTATTTTTAAGGCTTTAAGATAGACATTTTTGACGCCGGTATTCTTCTCTTTCTTCACAATATCAGAAAAAATAGAAATAAGTTCTTTTTGCTTTTTAGTGTTATACTTCGCTATCTCTGAAAGAGCATAGCCAGCGCACCAACGAACAACGGTGCTTTCATCTTTTGTATTTAGTAATAATTTAGGGATTGCCTTTTCAACTTTATCTGGGAATTTTTTAGCCATGTTCCCTATAGATTCAGGGACGCCCCATTTTACTCTTGGTGCTTTATAATTTATATATTCTACAAGAACGTCAATAAACGGTGCAAGAATCTCTGGTTTTTGTTCTGATACGTGTTTCATTACATCAGCGCATGTACCTTTATCAACATCAGAGGCGGACTGAAAAAACTCAATAAACTCCTTATCATTTATTTTATCATTACATACCACTTCAACCAACTTTAACTGTTTTTCTTTTGGTTTTATTTTTGATTTCAGGATTTCTTCAATTTTTTTCATAGTAATCAAATATTCAACATTATTTTTATAGTTTTAATCATGCCAGTATTTTGATGTTCAAATCCCTTCCCCTGCATAAAACCTATATATTTGATACGTATTAACATTACATGGGGAAGAAATTATGAGAAAAAAAATAACGGGAATTTTGATGGTTATGCTGTTGTTTACGACAGTTCTTCCTTTGACTGTATGTGCGGGAGATCCTGAAAACCCTGAAATATCTGATGCGACCGGGGATGCACGGGCGAATGTTGATCTTCAAAAGGCTTGGTTCTTTGAAGACTCGACCACCCCAGAGTATCTCTACATCACCATCCAGGTTGCCTTACTTCAACCACAGTATCAAGGGACTTCCCAGAATCTTGTCCTTTGGACGATGAACAATGTGAAATATTTGGCTTTCGGAGGTGTCGGAAAATATATGGGTGGTGTAAACGGATTGTATGCTGATGTTGGTCGCGCGGGAATATTTAGCCAATTCACAAAAATCAATGGATCCATGGACCTTACTACCAATACAATCACATGCAAGATCCCGAAATCACTCATTGGAAACCCACATGCCGGAGACGCCCTAACCAAAACCTATGCCGGAACATCCCAACGCACTCCCCTCATGGAAAAGTTAGGAAGGGACGCCTATTTCATCACATGGTTCTTCCAAAAGCTTGGAAAATCTTCGTTAGGCTGGATGGACCAAGCACCAGACAGTGGGTACGGAAAAGATTATATCATCCAATACTAAAAATAGACAAACACCTTCTTTTTTCTTCTATGATAATTCATGAGGATCCTGAGGGAACAACCTGAGGATTCTCGTGTCACTTTTTCAGCATCTTTATCAATCACCTCACATTTAATGGTTATTGATGGTGAGATCGTTTGACG
>CABMCU010000132.1 GCA_902384685.1 uncultured archaeon
AAATGGACTGATGAGCATTCCGAGGAGTTGAAACGATGTATTTCAATCCGTCTTGGGTATGCGGATGCCGCGTTTTATAAATGTCCGACATGTAGTGATCCTGCGTGTTATTCGACACAGAAAACCTGTCCAACATGTAAAGGGAAAACAGAATTACTTCGGGTGGTATTGTTTGTTGATGCACCTGGTCATGAGACGCTGATGGCAACTATGCTTTCCGGCGCTGCGATTATGGATGGTGCAATTCTGGTTATTGCTGCAAATGAGGTGTGTCCACAACCGCAAACACGAGAACATCTCATGGCGTTAGAAATTATTGGTGCAAAACGGATTATTATTGTTCAGAATAAGATCGATCTTGTGTCTGAGGAAGACGCAATTACTAACTATGAGCAGATTGTGAAATTCGTAAAAGGTACATGTGCTGAGGGTGCACCGATAATCCCTGTGAGTGCTCATCATGATATCAATATCGATGTTTTAATTAAAACGATGGAGGAGTATATTCCGACACCAAAAAGGGATATGGAAAAACCGCCACTCATGTACGTTGCACGGAGTTTCGATGTGAATAAACCTGGTACGAAACTCAGTGAATTAAAAGGTGGTGTCGTCGGAGGATCCCTTTTACAAGGTACGCTTAAGAAAGGAGAGAAAATCGAGATTGCACCAGGAAGAAAGCGGGAAGTAGAAGGAAAACAAGTCCTTGAACCAATCTTTACGACTGCTCATTCGCTGATTACAGGTGGTACCGTAACAAATATGGCGTTGCCTGGGGGGTTGATTGCGATAGGAACTGAGCTTGATCCCACGATGGTAAAATCAGATTCTCTTGCGGGAAAAATCGTTGGAAGACCGGGTCAGCTTCCACCAGTTTTTGATAGTTTTGATTTATCGATTTGCTTGTTGAAACGTGCTGTTGGAACAGTTGATGATAAGAATGTGGACCCTTTAAAAACCAATGAACCATTGATGCTTACTGTTGGGACTGCGACCACGGTTGGAATCATTAGTGAGCTTCGACCGGATCGGATCCGAGTAAAACTGAAATTACCGGTCTGTGCTGATCAAGGGCAGCGTATCGCGGTGAGCAGACGTATTGAAGGAAAATGGCATTTAATAGGATATGGGGAGATAAAATCCATAAAACAGTGATCCTGGATAGCAATGCTATTCTCATGTTTTTTGAATTTTCTATTGATTGGGAAAAAGAACTTAGTAGGTTATTAGGTGGATATCATCTCGTAGTTCCAACTGCGGTTATACAAGAACTTCGGATTCTTGCAACACGTAACAAAGGACAGAAAAAGGCTGCTGCTGCGTTGAAACTCATCGGAAAATACGATACAATTTCCCAAGAGGCAAATACCGCTGATGAGGCACTAATGAAAATAGCCGAAAAAACCCAAGGTATTGTAGTGACGAACGATATAGAGTTACGGGACCGGTTAAAAAACCGTGGTTTTCCGGTCATTTTTTTACGAGGAAAGAAAAAATTAGTTCTAGATGAATAAAGAGGATTTACCAAGAAAGTTTTTATAAACAGTTCCTATTCTGCATCCTGCAATGTCGGGGTGGCTCAGCCTGGTCAGAGCGCCTGACTCATAAGCTCAGCTCAAAGGTTCGTATGGAGCATAATTGCGCTAAGATATCAGGAGGCCGCGGGTTCAACTCCCGCCCCCGACATGCTATTTATTAGCATGGTTATTTAACAGGAGAAAAACATAATTTTTTTAATGATATAGTGATGTTTGAATCTCAGTCGGCTTGCCACCTTTTTTTCCTGTAAAAAATACACAAAAATATTTTCTCCCCTGATTACTCGAAAAAAGGGCTTTGGACCCTTAGAACACTTCAGTAAGGTCGTTATTTATTCGAACAAAAACACGCTATTCTAAAGGTATATTTTAATAGGAGAACAGTGCTGTATAATTGTACAACGGGGGAAAGTCATGGATAAATATCCACTGATTAGGAAATGTTTGGCGTTTGGAATCATTCTCTTATTCGTTGGAACAAATATCATTCCAACGACTGCCCAAAAGATAGTGAAGTCATCTTTACCCACCTCAAAAGGTAACTGGTTATATGTTGGTGGGAGTGGACCTGGGAATTATTCCAAGATTCAAGATGCGATCAATAATGCAAGCAACCAAGATACCATCTTTGTCTATCAAGGAACATATTATGAAAATGTGGACATTGATAAGATTATCAATCTCATTGGCGAAGATAAAAATATAACGATTATAGACGGTGGCGGGAAATATGATGTTATTTGTATCCATAATGATAATGATGGGGTGACCGTCTCAGGGTTCACTATACTACATAGTGGAAATTTTACGGATGGTAATTACATAGATTGTGGAATTGATGTTCTTTCCAACAACAACACCATCCAAAACAACATCATCTCATACAATCCGCTTAATGGGATACGGATAGGGTTAGCAAAAGGGAACTTACTCATAAGAAACAGTATTATAAACAATCAGAACAATGGAATGGACATTGATTTTTCAGATAACAATCGTATTGTGAATAATTTTATTTCAAACAATACGTACGCTGGGATGATTATCGATGATGGGAAAGAAAACAGTATTTCAAATAATACCCTATCGAACAACTTCTATGGTATTAAGATATCCAAGTGGTCTGATGGCGGGGATAATATTATTTCAAAAAATAATATCACAAACAATAGTTACGGTTTATTTATACAATCCTCTAAAAATTACATATACCAGAACAATTTTATTAATAATCTATATAACAATGCGCAGGTGCAATTTTCTAAGTGTGTTTGGGATGGAAATTACTGGGATGACTGGATTGGCCTCAAATCACTGACGAATAGAATATTTCCAAAACATATCAAAGCCGGATTAAATTTCGACTGGCATCCCGCATATCAACCATATGAGTTATCCAACATTTGTCATATAAATAAACAAACCTTTAGTACGGATGGGTTTACAGATGATATTGTTACTAAACCTACGGTGGTAAGAAAATCTGATTTTTGTTCCTCTCCAAAACTTATATCACGTGAGACACCTGCTTCTTTCAGTTGGAAGGATTATAAAGGAAAAGATTTTACAACCCCTGCGAAGAATCAAATGCGTGTTGGAAACTGTTGGGCGTTTGCAGCACTTGGCGCATTGGAAAGTGTGATAAAAATCAGGGAAAACAACTCAGAATTGAATCCAGATCTGTCAGAACAATACTTGGTTTCCTGTCTGTCGAAAATCAGAGAGGAATATAATGTAAGACCATTTTTCTGGATAATGAATACCTCTGCAGAGGGAAATTACTGCAATGGAGTCCCTATTGAGCCTTGTTTTCCGTATGTGGAACATTTTGAGGTTCCCCCGTCTCACATCCATCCTGATTGGAAAGATCATCTTGTCCCTATATCAGATTTTGGGTACTGGATTCCTGATGGAACACCCCGTGAAAACAGACAAATAATCAAAAACCTGATTATTGAAAAAGGCCCAATTACAGCTTCGATTGAAGTTCAGTTCCTTTTTAGAAAATGGGGGTACTCCCATCATAGCTCAACTGATTATTATCCAAATGTTCCTTCCATCTGGAGGTTAATGGGAAAATGGCTTGGCTTACATATTATTGTTATTGTGGGATGGAAAGATATTCCACTGGTCCCCGGTGGCGGTTATTGGATCTGTAAAAATAGTTGGGGAACCACCTTTGGCTATGATGGTTTTTTTAACCTTGCCTACGGGGCTCTTGGCGTCGGAAAGGTCATCTATCCCATTAGCCCCATCTATACACCCTATATAGGATGGGTGGATTATGATCCTGAAAGCTTCAATTGGCCACCGATTGCTATTACCGGTGATGTGCAGTCTAATCCACAATATTGGTAACGCTTATTTGCATAAAGAAAGAACATTACTCTCCTCTTTTTTTGTCATTAATTCACACAAAACCATGAAATTAAATCGACACGATTTCAGATCTTTTTTTGAGGGAGCTGTAACCCCGGGGATACGTTCCCGCCCGACACGCTATTTATTAGCACGGTTATTAAACGGGGGAAAAACATAATTTTTATTAGTAAATTCAAGTTCCCAATCTCGAAAGAGGTTCAAATCCCTTCCCCTGCATCATTCAAGAATTTTAAAGTAAAGTCTTTCCGATCCATACAACATCAAAAGTATTTCAAATACTTGATTCTGCAGGACTTAAACTTCAGTTCACTTACGGAAACACGATTCAAATTTTGTAGTATTTACCGTATAAGAGTATACCTACAGTGAGTATGGCTACGCAGGATATCGAAACCGCAGCTAAATCAAGAAGCACAACTGGGCTAGTTACAGAAGCACCTCTGAGGAAAAGCGAAGTTAGCGCGTCTGTGACGTAGTAGCTGGGTACGAATTTTCCCGCAATTTGAGCTGCTGATGAGAGGGATGCACTGACGAAGGTCCCAAGAAAAAGCTGTGGAAGCACAAAAATAAATGAGAGACCGGTTGCTGCACTCGATGATTTTGAGATTGTTGCAATGATAAGACCAAAACCAACATTGGAAAGCGAGAATATCAGTACGAGTATAAAAGCAAACACATATACAGAGGGTTCGACATTCGGTCGAAATCCCATTATATAAACCATGATAAACACAAGAATTGCTTGGATCAGAGCTATGGCCAAGTAGGAGAGAACTTGGCTAAGCATAAAGTCAGTCGGTGTCGTCGGTGTGATACGAATTCTTTTCATCATCCCATTTTCTCGGTCTTCTGTGAAGGACCCCGCAACAATCATTATAAGGAATATGGAAGCGAAGGTGAACATACCTGGTGCCAGGAAATCGAGACTTGACGTCTGCTTCACTTCTAGTGAGGTGGTTTTGAGGTTAATTGGACTTGGAATCACTTGTTGACTCTGACCAATATACGCTGTGAGAATCTGCTGAATAATCGGTGGTATTGCTTGGGTCGCGACGATTGATCCTTTATCGAGATATAACGAGACGCTGGTGTTTGTCCACTTGCTCGGATTATTAGGCGCTGTTATGTACGATTCAAGGCTCTGGTTAAAAGTTGCTGGGATTATCATGACTGCTTGAATCCTGCCCTGGGAGAGTTCATTCTGGGCGGTCTGATTATCACCATACATCTGAACACTAAGGATATCTGTGTCTTTTAGTGCATCAATGAATAGTAGTGAGGATTGTGATGGCGTTGTCTGGTCCAAGTTTACTACTCCTATTTGATAGACTGGTTGTCCACCTCCTGAACCACCGAAGGAGACGCCAAAAGCAAAGACAAAGACGATAGGAAATAGGAAAATCATGAATAGGGCAGCGGGTTGTCGAATGATTTTTTTCATTTCTTTTTTGGTTAAGGCGACCATTCGTTGAAGCTTCATCTATACCTCCTCCCGAATCTTCCGTCCAGTAAGTTTGATGAAGACGTCTTCTAAATCCTCGACTCCATTTCTTGAAATCAATTCTTTTGGAGAATCTAATGCAATCATTTTTCCATGATCGATAATACCTACTCGGTCGCACAATTCCTCAGCTTCTTCCATATAATGCGTGGTGAGTATGATGGTTTTTCCCTTCTTTTTTAAATCTTTTATGAAGTCCCAGACCGCATGTCGAGTTTGTGGATCCATTGTAACCGTAGGTTCATCCAAGAAGGCAATCCGTGGGTCGTGAATTAAAGAGATAATTAAGCTAAGGCGTCGCTTCATGCCACCACTATATTTCCCTACTTGTCTGTTCGCTTCAGCAGTAAGTCCCATTGTTTCAAACAACATGGCGCGTCTTGCTTCGAGCATTTGTTTTTTCATGCTATAAAGGTTTCCGAAGAGATATACATTCTCTGAACCTTTTAAGTAAGAATAGACTGCGGTTTCTTGGGGACAGACACCTATTAGATCCTTCACTTTCACTGTGTCTTCTTGAACGTCATAGCCTCCAACCTTACAGGATCCTTTTGTAGGTTTTATCAAGCCACAAAGTATGTTAATAATTGTTGTTTTACCGGCACCATTTGGTCCTAACAACCCAAACAATTCTCCTTCCTCGATTTGTAAACTGACACCATCCACAGCTGTTACATCTTCAAATTTCTTCTGGAGGTTTTCAATAATTATTGCTGGGTTTTTCATTTCACTAATTGCTCCTTTTCCAAAATGAGAATATTTTAACTATTTAAATTAAACTCGTTAGTAGGAAAGAGATTTGAACCTGAGGTTTAAGTCTCTTCCCCCTGCATTAAATTTATTATTGTTTTGTAAAAACTGTAATCTTTCCATTATTTACTTGTGTGAGCGTAAGCTTTGAATCATTCTCTGAAAAGTCATAATCAAAAAGGCCAAATGATACTTTTGAGAAATCTGAATAAAGAAGGAGTTTACCATCTTTAATTTCCCATGGATCCGCTTGAAAACTTTCTGTATAGGTTCCATCTGAAAAAAAGGTAATTGTCCAACTATTGTTATACCATGTACCAAGGAATTTATTCTCTTCAGTTGCATTTTGGTTTAAAGAAGTATCTTTTTCTTCAGTACATCCAGTTAATCCTACGATTAGTAAAAATACAAACACACCAATGACTAAAAATTGTTTATTCATTCTATGACCTAATATTAAGCATCTACATTACTGTAATAAGTTTTATTAAAGTTTACATATCCATAACGTTAAATAGCGATTTTTGGTAAGATAATTGAACCTCCACAGCTAATTCCCGCCCCTAAACTTTTACTATCTTTTTGGAGGGAACTGTAACCCCTGGGGACAGTTCCCGCCCCCTGCATTTTTATATTAAAAAAAGTTGTGGACCTATTTGTTTCCTTTGTCAAAGATCATATTTGTTCCAATGTATCAATAATGATTTCTAATTTTTTGAAAAGAAAAAATTTTAATCTAAAATTCAATGTTCATTTTCGAAAAAGAATTTTGTAGTTGTCAACTTAAGCGTAAATCAATAGCAGCAACCTATCCATTTTTTTCCACTTTTTCACGAGGATAAATTATAAAGAATTAGCCTTTAAAAACAAAGCATTCCTTAAAAAATCAATACCATTCGCTCCCTTAGGGTATAAAAATGAATCTGAATTAACAAAAAATAGTACTGCTGAATCTCCTGAAGTTTTCATCCACATCGACGTTCGTAGACCCGTTGTGAGTGCTCCTCCATGACCCTCATAAATTTTTAAGAATGAACAGAAATTACCTTTCCCTATCTGAAATAAATGAGGTTCAAAATACCAAGCAAGTCCATAGGCACGGGCTGGATTAAAATTTGGAGATTGGATTTTATGCATCTCTTCAACAGTTGATTCTTTCAGAATACGCGTGTTTTTATAACTTCCTCCATTCATCTGCATCATCATAAAATGTGACATATCTATAACAGTTGAAAAAAGTCCACCTGCCATATAATGAAGAAAGACCATATTATAATTCTTCTCATAAATATTATTTTGAGGATTCCAATTATACGGGACAGCTAAGTCTTCCTCAGTATATGATGAGAGATTGAAACTTGTATTATACATTTCCAACGGCTTAAAAATATGATCCTCACAATATGTACAAAACGGTTCACCTGATATCAATTCAACTAAATAACCAATAAGATCAAAATTGATATTTGCATATTCACTGAATGTTCCAGGTCCATTGATTGAGTCCCACACATATGAATCATACGTAGATCTCCCTGGTACGAGATAATCTTCTAACCATGGCATAGGATATCCTTCAAATGGAGGGCCTCCTTCATGATAGAAAGTAATAAGCCAATATGATTCACGGTCACGCAGGCTTGATGAATGTGAAAGAAGCATACGAAATGTTATAGGATCATCTGGAAAATTAGGGTTTCTCAGATTAAATGGAAGATAATTATTTACATCATCATCAAGATTAAAAAGTCCTTGATCAAATAATTGCATCAATGCTGTTCCAGTAATTGTTTTTGTTATTGAGCATATTCCATAAACAGTATTTTCAGTCGCAGTATATTGATGTTCGATATTGCTTACCCCATATCCTTTCGACCAGACGACCTTATCACCATCAATAATACACGCTGAGAGTGAGGGGAATTTCGCAAGTCTCATGCATACTTCAATTTTTTTATCAAAGAGGATATCTTTAAGATCTGTGATTGTTGTTTTTTCTGTTGGCTTTTCAAAGAGGAAACCCTGGACGCTAAAACTACAACCGAGAAGAATACCAATTATGATAATTGATGTTATTTTCTTCATTTTTTTGCCTCTTTTTTTAAAAAAGGATTAAAAGTATAAGAAATATTTCTTTTAAAAAATGTACAATAGAACACTTTTTCTCTGTAAAAATAGTTATTTGACAAAAAATCGATTTTGCACATAAATTCCAATTGGAGTTTGTAAATTATGGTTCTCGATGGGTTTTATAGGTTTATCCAATTCTGCATCGAAATATGGATTTTTCGATATCCACTGGTTCAAATTCTTTCTCCTGTAATTTAATGTCTTTTTAGAGGGAACTGTAACCCCGGGGATACGTTCCCGCCCCCGACATGCTATTTATTAGCATGGTTAATTGACAGGAGAAAAATCCATTTATAATGGTAAATTCAAGTTCCCAATCTGAGCGGGGTTCAAATCCCTTCCCCTACATTTTTTCTAGGAACTCACGTTTTTTTAATCGAGGCATTCGCAGCTACGGCGGCACGAACAAGAGCAATCAGAGCCTTCTCGTTAACCTCGTCGCCCTCGTGGAAGTCAATGGCACGCCTTGTATTACCTTCTAGACTCGAATTGAATAGGTGTGAGGGGTCTTTCAACGAGGCACCCTTAGCGAAAGTCATCTTCACGACGCTCTTATACGTCTCGCCTGTACAAACCAATCCATTGTGAGACCACACGGGAATCCCCCACTTCCATTCTTCAACGATTTCGTAATCGGCTTGTTTGATGAGAGCGCGGAGGTGTGAGAGCATCTCGCCTCGCCAGTCGCCAAGCTCCTCGATTTTTACATCTATCTGCTGAGACGGGGATTTGCCCTTCATTTTCCGTTCGCCATCCGTTTGCTGTTCTTTCAATATTTTCACCATATTTCTTATCCACTATGATTATTTTTACAATCTAAGTTCCTTTAAAAATATATGCTCCGATATGGAAAAAAATCCAGGGGTTCAAATCCCATATCCTGCATAAGAACCGATATATCTAAACGTTTAGATGAAATAAGTCTCGTCCTGTTTTATCGACAATTGATACAAAATACTTCTCTTGGGAAACCTTTAAGAATAATAAGAGTTATCAAGATTTAAAAAATTTGATTTTTAGGGGAAAAAATGAAAACTATGAAAGATGTAGTTTCAGATAAAACATCATTACAAGATGCTGTTGCCATCGCTACAAAAGGGACTCATTGTGGAATGTGCAGAATCGATTTTCTTGGAACTGGCCTCTGCCCATCAGGAAAAAAACATGGGTATTTAGCGTACTGGCCACAAGGACGCATGGAACTGATAAAACACTTGAACCAATGTAAGATAAAACCAACGAAAAAACTCCTTGAGATTGCGAACTCCTGTACACTTTGCGGCATCTGTGATAAGCAATGTAATTTTACCACACAATTACGGCCAGAGAAAGTTGCACAAGCAATAAAAGACTACGTCAATACTCTTGATCAAAGCGAATTTCAGAGTGTCCCTGAGGATGATATTCTCTGGGGATTACGTGAGATCGTCGGAGAACAGTGGGCAACAAACGATCCAAATATCATCGTCTCATATACGAGGTCAATAATTCCTCCGGACGTGGAATTACAGTATTATATTGTCATGCCAGAAAACACTGAGCAGGTATCACAAATCATCAAATTCGCAAATAAACATAATATCCCTTTCATGGTGCGAAGTGGCGGAACAACGTGTTCAGTCACTGCGTCATATGTGTTAGTTAAAGCGTTTAGCTTGGATCATGGTATTGTGATCGATCTGTTACGACTCAAAAAACTTGAAATTCATCCTGAAAGTTCTACAGCCATCGTAGGTGCTGGAGTCACCACGTTTGAACTCCAAAAAGCAGCCTATGCTCATAAATTACGAGTCCTCGCTGCAGAGGCAGGGGCGCATTATTGTTCCAATATTGCGACAACCGGTATCATTTCAACATGGGGAAATAACTATGGGGCTTTTGCAGATAATTTTATTGATGTCACTCAAGTCGATGAAAAGGGAACCATTACAAAACATAGTGATATAGGGATATTCAATCCCTATTCTGCTGAAACAGGCTTTGCCTATGTAACGATGACTCCATCAAAAATTATCACGGAAGCCATCGTGAAACTCCATCCTATTTTTGATGATGAAGTTGCGGTTTTTGTTCCCTTTACTGACTTAAAGGACGCTCTGAGTATGTTAGTAAAACTTGGGAAGCGTAAGATTGGGTTATCCCTTGCTGTTCTTTCTGCGAAATATCTTGCTGAGTTTCTCAGTCCAACAGTTCAGATTTCAAAAGACTTTGAAGATATTTGTAAAAACCTTCTGAAACTGAATTGGGTTGTCTCTGTCATTGGGACAAAAGATGATCAAAAAATCGTAGAGGAAATGGCTGAATACACGATTGATCAATCGTTGCTGAAGAGTTTAATCCTTGGTGCACCACGGTTTTCTGCGTTGAAGGAGAGTGAATTTTTACGGATACTTTCTGAAGAAGATGACCCCCTTAAGGCTCTCTTTGCGGGACCCATGAGAAAACATTTGGAAAAAAGTCTGGATCCCTCACCTGAACAAGTTGCGAAAGTGTATGATACAGATTTACAGGATTTTTTCAAAAAAGTGTATTCGAAACCAGAGATGACTAATATCGTGTGGCTTCATGCATTTCGAATATTACCGACGCGTATGTTACGACAGAGGATGTTTTCGGGACCTGGAGGGTCGATATGGACCGGTGATATGGATCACATGTTGAAGTGGATTCAGATGTTCGCCGATGTTGGTGATAAATATCAGTTAGAACATTCTCTTGGATTTATTACTCCT
>CABMCU010000133.1 GCA_902384685.1 uncultured archaeon
AGAGGCACATTCATTCTTTTTAAGACTATCATCCCATCCTGAATGAATTTGGTGAGATACATCCCTTATCTCACCTCCTACGAGTGGGATGATAGTCAATTATAAAAAAGGATTTCTACATCCCCTAAAAAATGATACCTTTATATACTATTATCGGACAAGCATTGACACGGTTTTAAGACTCATGATTTCACTTCGACGAGGATAGAAACATTAACTGAGTTTCCTTCTTTTGCATAATCATCACTTTTGTAGGGGGTAAACTCCAGGACTATTGTTTTTATCCCATGGAAATTGATAGGTGAAGTCATAGAGATATTCGTTGTCTTGTTTTCATTCACATCTAACACTAACATAAATGGCTCGAGATGAATAATCCAATCAGCAGGTGCACTGACGACATAAACTTGAACAGTTGTACGACCATTCCCATGGTTTTCCACTGCAATAGGGGCAATTACCGCCGTTCCTGGTGTAGTTTCTAGATAAGAGTCCTTTGGTGAGACAATAATATGTGGCAAATAATCTGCTACAAACACAAGCATAAATTCTTGTTCATATCCATCAATAATAGAGAGAAAACCAAAAGGACCTCTCTTGTCATCTACTGATGCATGTATCTTAAATGTAGTTAATTCGAATGCAGGTGCTGTTTCATCAACTGCAACACTCAATATAGTTGATTGTGTTGTTGGTGTATCAGAAATAGGAAATCGTAATTGAGAATCTAACAGAGTCGCATAACAATAACTTGGTACATCATCGAGTTCCAAAAAAACATCAACGTATTGTTTTGTCAAAATGAAATAGGGAAGAATATATCGACCAAAAACACCTGTTGTAGTTACATAATAAATATTAAGTGTAATATTTCGAGGTGCTCCACCAGGTTTTAATGGTTCTTGTGTGTTATTTCCATCCCATGTTATAATTATCACACTTTGTAAACCAAAGAGGCTCTTTGGAGTTACATCATTCTTAATAACCTTCGTTTGAGTTGCTGCGGAAATATTAACAGCTACAAAAATAAACATGAATACGATGTTGAAAACCAATCCTTTTTTCCACATACTATTATTCATTACAGTTCCCCTTTGTGCAATTATATTAGAATGTTCTTCTTTAAAACATATTCTTAGAACCAGAAGGATCAACACGGTTTTAACTGAATTCATTTAGAATCACTTAATAGGAGTTAAGGATTTAGTTTTACTCTGAAAGAAGTATATCCACTTTAAGAATTCTTAGGAATGGTAAAAGGAAAATTATTAATTGAGAGAAAAGAAGGAATCTGATTTTTGAAAAATAATCGTGTTAATATGTGTCCGATACCCTTATATAAAGATATTGGTTTTTATGATTAAATGGCATTTAAACCTGTAATACCTGAAGGTCAATTAGACGCTTTTATAAAAAAACTTGAACTACAAGCATTAGAAACCTCAGAAGAACGATTGCCACTGTACAAAAAAGTCGGGTTAAAAAATACACACCTCGTATTAGATGTCGGTTGTGGCTCCGGATTTGTAACCCGTGATATCGCACGACTCACTAAAGCCATTATCGTCGCAATTGATGGGTCTGCTTACCTTCTCGATGTCGCAAGAAAGATACTGGACCATTGCATAAATACGACTATCTGTAAAGGAGATGCTCAAAAATTACCCTTTACGGATAACACTTTTGACCTCATTACCTGTAATTTACTACTGATGTGGGCAGATGACCCTCAAACCGTTGTCAATGAAATGGCTCGTGTCTGTAAACATAAAGGAAAAATACTTGCCTCACTTGAACCAGATTATGGTGGGAAGATACATTGGCCGGAAAACCGAAAAGTTGATGCATTATTCGCCGGTGAAGCAATACGAAAAAAAGGTGGTGATCCGCATATTGGAAGAAAACTTCGAACACTTTTTATCAACGCGGGACTTGAAACAACAATAGGGATCGGAAATAATAGAATCTGGTCTTGTGAAGAGGATAAAAAATACTATCTTCATTCACGAGATTTTTATATCAAGATATTACGAGAAGCAGGGCTTTCAGAAACAGAAATTGATCAATGGGAGTATGAATTTCTCAGATCTTTGGATGAAGGGGTTCAACTCAATTTTTTCCCACAGTTTTACGCGATTGGAATAAAACCTAAAGCTTAAGAATCATCGGTAATTTTCATGGTGATTGAAATGACCGCAATGATAGTAAATGGTAATGAGATTGCAAAAGAAATCCGAAAAAAAATTTTTAAAGATATTATACAATTAAAAAAAAAATACAACATTACTCCAATGATTACAACGGTCATCGTTGGAAACGATTCATCGTCAAAGCTCTATCTTAAATTACGAGATAATGCATGCAAGGAAGTAGGTATTATCTCAAAACATTGTGAATTTGACGCGAAAATATCTGAACAGAAAATTTTTCAGACTATTCAGAAACTCAATGTCGATAACTCTGTTCATGGCATTTTAATCCAATATCCGGTTCCGAAACATCTTTCTCAAGAAAAATTAATACAGGTAATCGATCAACAAAAAGATATTGAAGGGTTTAATCCGGTAAACCTTGGGAGAACTCTTATTGGTGATGAATATCTTGTCCCCTGCACCCCTCTTTCTGTCCTTACGATATTAGAACATGAACATATTACTCTCAAAGGAAAAGATATCGTTATCGTTAACCATAGTAATGTCGTTGGAAAACCGCTAGCAGCGCTTCTTCTCAATAGAAATGCAACGGTTGTTATCTGTCATGTATTCACCAAAAATCTGAAGCAATATACATCAAAAGCAGACATTCTCATAACTGGTGCTGGTGTTCCAAAGCTCATTACAACAGATCATATAAAAGACAATGCAATTGTTATAGATGTTGGAATCGTTGAAACCAAAGAAGGTATCCGTGGCGATGTTGATTTTGATTCTGTCAAAGAAAAAGCAGCGATACTAACTCCTGTTCCTGGTGGGGTTGGTCCAGTTACGATCGCGTGTGCATTGAAGAACATTGTAAAAACATATAAGAACTGTATTGAAAATATGTAAAGCTGTCTATTCTTATGAAGCTACAAATTTCCTCTGATTTATGTACAATTTCATTTTTTTCTCTTTGATGTCTACGGTTTAGCATCTGGAATTAAGGAAAAAACATCGATTTTTATAACATTGATGTTTATTAAAATACATTACAATCTGAATCCAGGAAAAACAATGCTAAAGCATTTCTAATAATCTTTTCTCCTCAGATTTGGCTCCCCTTCAACTATTACAGATCATTCAATTTTTGTATTAATAATCTATACAGACGAGAATATAGTTTTTTATAGGACAATTTGATTTTCACTTTGTTTATGGATATCTTTAGTTTTGTTATTACTGTTGTTCTTATTACTGCTTCGGGCGCCTTAGCGCCAGGGCCCTTGTTTTTTCAGACAATTTCTCAAGGAACAAAAATGGGTGCACGCAGCGGTTTAATTTTTTCTATATCGCATACCATTGTTGAATTTTTATTGATTATGCTGCTTGCGTTTGGTCTCCTTGCGGTGAGAAATGAAATTTTTATTCGAAATATTATTGGTACACTTGGTGGTGTTGTGCTTATTGTATTTGGTTTGTATCAAATTGTTGGTTCACTGAAAAAAAAGGATATAGACCAGAAACAAAAGGTGCCATCGCATCGTCTTTTTTTTATTGGTATTCTGTTTACAGCCTTCAATCCATATTTTATTTTATGGTGGTTAACGGTTGGATCGAATTTAATTTTGCTTGCACTTGAGTTTGCAGCACTTGCTGGTGTGGTTTTTATGTTTGTGTGTCATGTATGGATAGATTACGTGTGGTTGATTACGGTCGCTTATTTTGCCAAAAGGGGGGTGAATGCCCTTGGCTCAAGATGGTATCGTGTTGTTATTGGTTTGTTTGGTGTCATTCTTATATATTTTGGTATCTCATTTCTTGGTGATGCGATAGTCTGGTAATAATATAGTAGATTATTTTGTGGTTAGTGCGGTCTTATGCTAACTGGTAAAACTAATTCATAGTTTTTAATGAAAATCAAAATTAATATTTAAAAATCTTTATAAAAAAAATAAGCTATATGAAATGGTACTATCATACACAATTTCACCACAAGTAAAGTAATAAGATATAAAAAATAGGGAAAAAGCATTTAAGTGTTTAAAAAATGATTAGAAAATTATTTTTCCTCATTTTTTAGTTCTAATAGAAGCTCGTTGAGTTTCTTTATTGTATTTTGAAGTTCTGTGATGAGTTCTTTTTTCTTCCTTACTTGGAACATGTTCATAGAAAGACATGAGACTCTATAGATGATGTTATATGTCTTTTCATATTTTCTAGTATCGTATTCCGCTTCGACTTTACTTGGATTTTTGTATTGTTTTTCAGACACTTCAGATGGATACCATAGATGATTACCTGGTTTTGTTTTTTTAGTCGTCATCATTACGCCTTTTTCTTTTACATTGATGATGGTATAAAATATGTTAACCTGTTATTTTCCTATAATTACGAGTATCTTTTTGTTTCTTTCGTTTCTGAATTATTCTTTCGCTTGAACTAATATCACCCTCCCTTAAAAACATTCCTAAAAAACTAATATTGTTCGTTTATGAAATTTTTTTCGATTTTTTTCATTGAGCGTACAAGAAGTAGAAAGTAACACTCTGGTATATGATTCTTTAGTTCTTAAAAAAAAAAATTAAAGAAGAGAGAGTCGGAGATACAAGAAGAGGTGATAATCGAAAAGGGATGCAGGCTCTCTCTCACCATGCTATTCATTTAGTCTTGGTTTTTTTTCTTTTTATCGTAGAAATCTTCATATTTTCCGACGAAAACGTAACCATCGTTTGTTTTACGTAACAATCCTTCATCTAGCATTAGCTCAAAGACCCTATCGGAAATTTTAATATTTTTTGCTTTGTCATGTGTCATTTTTATTTTATATTCGGGAGTTTTATCGTTGAGGTAATTTGGCTCTAATTCATACATCACGTTTATTTTTGTCATAATTTCTCTCCATTCAACCTTCTTTGATACATTTTAGCATGTTACATTTTAACAATATTGATATATAAAGATATGCGGGCTAATTACCACAATGGAAATTTATCATGATTTTATCAACGATAAGCATTGGCACAAAATATTAGTTAAATGATATGTTTTTAAAGAAAAAGAAGAGATTAGAAAGATAATCTAACAACTAGTATTGAAATCGAGAAACTTGAAATGGAAAAAACACCAAAATGACATCCTCCCAAAATAAATCCATCTAAAGATGGGGGTATCCGATAAGGTACATTTTATGATAGTGTAACATGAAGGAACGCAAACCATTCTGCTTAAAACATATCGACCCACGAAATGG
>CABMCU010000134.1 GCA_902384685.1 uncultured archaeon
AAAAATATCAACTCAAGACGACGATACCTCGCCATCCGAATACTCGCATTAAACCTCTCCATTCTACAAAAATCAGAAAAATCTACTATCTTATTTTTATTGTTCACCAAGGGTTTCTACAGTCCCTATAAATAATCATAACAAATGTAACAAAAGATCACAAAACTTTAGATTATTTCAATATAACCATAACCTGTGATCCCCTCTTTAAAAACACATCCTTAGAAACAGAAGCATTGACACGGTTTTAAAGATTCAATGTTTTTTTTGTGCGAATCAATAACAAAAAAAAGAAAAAAAGGGTGGATTTATGCTAACCCAGTTACGTAGAATAATAGTAGTTTTCCACTTTCTTTTTTCGTCACAGAACCTACTGTTATGGTAGTGCTAATCGTACCAAATCCTAGCATGAGACCGGACTTTATCGTGATTGATGCACCAGGCGCAAGAGTCGCTATTGTCCCACTTTTTTCTTTGCCTACAAAAATCGTGCCAGTTGATGTAATGCTCCAGTCTACATTCTCCGCGGCTCCAGTGCCACTATTTTTTATCACAGCACTGACTCCGATGCCACCTGAGACCGATTCAATACCAAGGATTGGTGTCTTGACAGTCATAGGTGCAAAATAAATTGTATTGTCTGACTCGTAAGCAGAGCCCATCAGACATACATCAGTACTTTGAATACTGTCCTCTACTGATACTTTCTCAGGTGCGGACCAAGTGGCTCCTCCATCGTCAGTGACAACACAATATACGTCTCCATTCTTTATGTATTCACACACTGCCTGGTTTACACCATAATGCGATATTCTCGGTTGTTTTGCACCTGTGATAATCGTCGTTTCAGAGAAAGTACCGTTATGCACTGGGTCATCAGCATGGTACGCAACAATGTTTCCATTTTTTTCTGAGACGATGATAACATTATTGTTAGATACTGAAATATCAAGGTTGTTATTGTTACCAACCGTGTTTAAATATACATCCCATTGGTTTCCATGTTGAGGAGGATCAGTTGTTGTGTTCCATGTTCCAAAGTCCATTATAAATAAATAAATATCCAAATACCCCGAGTTATTATAATTAATGTAATTATAGGCAGCATAACTGTATAAAGTTGTTTGATCTATGTCGACACTTGCAGATGTTGCACCATTAAATGCACCTGGTTCATCTTGAAATCGATAAATCCAGGCGTTACCTTCTTCCTTGCTTTGGTATGAGAAGAATATTGTCTGTTTACCTGCGGTACCGTGATCTCCAACCATTGCATGGGCTCCGTACGTCCATGTATTTTCTGCGGGAACTGCTGATGTATAACCTGCACACGCGATATCAATAAAATTTGTATAACCCGCTCCTACATCATTCCATGTCCAAGAGGAACAAGCATATCCATTTGTTGTATCTGAAGCATCTGAAATATAGACTTTATACATTGCGCTACCATCAGCATCTAGACCATTGGGAAGCATTGTTCCAATTAATCTCCCATCTCCACAGCCATCAACATCCGGTAACTCTGGTGATTCATCTAACTCCCAACCAATTCCATCAGTCCATGTTGTTCCTCTATCAGTGGATCCGGCAAAGTAAACGTTTTGATTGTCGAGAGAATTAAATCCAATCGCCATGGAAGCTCCACTATTTGAAATCGCTGGGGTAGCCCCTGGAAATAAACTGAGGCTTAATGTGCCCGAAGGTTGTGTGAAAATCTTTTTATTTTCTACAGGATGGGCATATGTGCTGTCCATGGTTTTGACACTAATTTTATTTGTTTGTGTTATTACTTGATTTTCTGTGATCTCTGGTTTTTGTGCGATAATACTTACTGTAGAAAGCATCAACAGCCCTACAATTAAAATTCCAACTATTTTCTTTATCATACTATAACCTCAAGAAAGAAAACATTAAAGCACCACATAAGGTTTTTTTCCTTAATATTGTACAAAAAGATAAAAAATTAGATAATTATTATAAATTGTCCAACTTTCGTTCAATTATCATTTTCCTCTTCAACGGAGGATTTTATAATAGTTTCCTTCTTAAAAACATATTCTTAGAACACTGTTTTTCGATACAAAACCCAGGGACTAATGGAAGGACAACACCATTTCTAAAGGGATAAAAAATAGTTGATCCCTATGGATCCTTCAAATTAACTCATGTTTTTAGTACGAATGAGAAACAATGTTAAATGAAATATTGGACGAATTGAAAAAAATATACTAAATAAGTAGAATATATCCATAAAACATACCAAATGTTTTTTATTGCTTAAAAACATGATAATGAATAGGCGGGAGTAAAAAGTAGATAAGGTTACATAATGCTATCCCCCTTCTGCTCCTTTTTATCCGACTTCCCGCCTCCTTATCATTATAATTTTCTCTCATCGACAAAGCATAGAGGTAGCATGATTAATATGTTGATTCCTAACAATCCTTCGACTTATTATCAAGTTTTGCTGGTACCAATAATAAAAAGAAGAAAAAGAGAGGGGTTCTTAGTATCTCGTTAGCTGCCGTTGTATCGGGAACGCATTGAGAAATCGCTGAAAGAACAACTCAAGGATTTGTGGTATCGGTTGGTTATACGAACATGGCATTGTTATCGGTAAGGGATCTGACCAGGCACTTTCTTTTCCATGGATATCTTTTGCTTTTACTTTGATATTATAACTCCCTTCATTTATCCATTTATGAGTAAATTGGGATTCCTGACCCGAATTAAATGGACCTAGCCATTCAGGAATAGTTTCATCGCCCCAATCCCATTGATAGTAGATCAAATCATCATCGGGGTCAGAAGTTTTACAGATATATGAATATTTAACATTTATTTTTCCCTGGATCGACCCAGAAGGGCGTTGTGGTGTCTCTGGAGGGTTATTCGATAACGTTTCTGCATAATCAAAAATCGCATCGCTGATACCTGTAAGATCTGCCTCTCCATTACAGAGAACGACGACACCGATATGCGTGGTCGGATCGAAATGCATCATCGCTTGGGTACCAAAATCAACACCATAATGTCCCCAAACGATTCTCCCGCCGATAGTACTTTTCCAAAAGATTAACCCGATATTTGGCTGGTAGGGTAACTGGGGAGATAACATTAATTGTACAGTACTCTTCTGAAGAACCCGTTGTTCGTTGTAGCTCCCATTATTAATAAACATCGTTAAAAAATGGATGAGTTGAGAAGCGCTTGTCCGAAGATCACCAGCAGGCACATCCACATACCCGATATGACCATAGGGGATGTAATCTACTCCATTCCATTGGTAAGGCATTGCGATATGAGATACATTCAGATCACGTAAAAACCAGGCAGATTCATTCATTTCTAAAGGAGAGAAAACAAAAGACTCGACATAATCGGTAAAATTCATTCCTGTAATAACTTCGACTAAATACCCGACTAACGCGACCGCGATATTACTATACTGACATCTTGTGCCAGGTTCCCATGAACCAAAATTATTCTCAGGATCATAATATTGTCCACCAGGTACGAGATATTCTTCTAAGAACGTCTGAAAAGGAATGGGTGCATCCCCGACAAAATAAAATAAATACTGCCAGTTGTCAATAATCCCGGAAGAATGGGTCAGCAACATATGAAACGTAATATTTGTTGACGGATATCGTGAATGAATAACAGGGTACGGAAGATATGCGTTTATTGGATCGGATAAATCGAAATAACCTTGTTCATACAGCTTCATCAACGCTGATGCAGTAATTGTTTTTGATACTGATGCGATTTTAAACAAGGTATCATTGGTAACGCTGATGTTCTGGCTAATATCAGCAGAACCATATCCTTTTTGCCATCTTACGATATCATCAATAACAAGTGATGCAGATAATCCTGGGATGTGTCTCTGACGCATGGTGTTAAGGATAAAATCATCTAACTCACCATCAGAGTGAATAGTTTTTTCATTACTAAGATTTTGTGCATACACACCAGAAGAACTTGAGAGAAAAATGAACACCAATACTAGCGATAATATCATTTTCTTCATGGATAATTTTTCCTCATTCGATAAATCATTATTGTTTTGGTTATATCCCCCGATTTTAAGACTGGGATCATCTATCAATTTTAGTTCTTGAAATTTCTTAATATCCTAGCAGTTGTCTTACTACCAAGAACGCTTGGGGGAATCGCTCAATTAATAACTCCACGAATTGTAGTATCGGTTTATACGAATACGGCATCGTGATAGATAGGGGATCTGACCATGGGCTTTCCGCACCATGATCATCCTTTGCTTTTGCTTTGATATTATACAAACCTTTAGCAGTCCACTTGTGAATCGAACTGATAGTGTCGCCGGAATTGTAGGGTCCGAGCCATCCGCTATTGTTCCCATCACCCCAATCCCACAGATAGCACACCTGATCCCCATCAGGATCAGTCGTGCTAATTGTATAAGGGTACTCATTATTCACTGTTCCAGTTATCGGACCATTAATTGTTGGTTTTAATGGAGGTAGTGTTCCATTTCCCTGTGACACTTTGATTAGCCACATGTCATATCCACCTGCACCGTAAGACTTTGTGGCTCCGACGACTATAAAGTTTTCATCATTGGTTTGTTGTATTCCGCAACTGTATTCGTCAGATAAACCCCCAATGGTCATATCCCAAAGTATGTTACCATTCACATCGGTTTTTATTACCCAGGCGTTCTTATCATTGGACACGATTTTTTCCCCAGCAACGATGTAACCTCCATCATTGGTTTCATCTAATCCAAGCGTATTTGTGTATGGTTCCTTTGCATGTCCTGCCTCAATTTTTTTCTCCCATACTGTATTGCCTTCGCCGTCTGTCTTTATCAACAGAATAGATTTATTAAGATCGGATTGCAGTATCCATCCACCTAAAATGAAACCATTATCCGTCGTTTGGATAACAGATGTGGCTGTTTCAGGTGTTCTCTCACCAAATGTTTTATCCCACATCATATTGCCATTTGCATCAGTTTTAATCAACCACATATCCGCATCTCCATACAAATTTATACCGCCCAGTAAAATAAAACCACTATCTGACGTTATCTGGATGGAATGACCAAAACCAAAGTTATCACCGCTATAAAGCCGGGTCCACAGCTCATTGCCCTCTGAATCTAATTTCATAACTAAGAGATCAGATGTCCCGCCAAGATCCCAATCCCCACTCAACACATACTCGCCACTCGGTGTCTGCAAAATTGCATTACAATGATCTTGGTTTACTCCACCAAATGTTTTCTGCCATACTATATTACCAGACGCATCGGTTTTTATCACCCAAATATCATCCCCCCCGTTTCCATAAGATTGGGTCGTTGCCCCGATAATGTAACCTCCATCAGAAGTTTGTTGTACCGCACGGCTTTGATCATTTTCCCTGCCACCATACGTTTTAGCCCACAATCTATTCCCATCTGAATCGGTTTTGATTAACCAGATATCAGCAGATCCACTACCATATGATACCGTGTAGCCAATTAGGATATATCCTCCATCATTTGTCTGTTGAACCAACCAGCCTTCATCGGTTGTCATGCCACCATAGGTTTTGTTCCATATCACTTGCGGACCATCGAAGTACGGTGTTGTTCCTGTGATATTTATGTTCGAACTCGCAGGATATTTATAGCTCGATGTAGCCATGTCAATCATCCCTGCACTGCTGACAACCATACACGCAACGATACCAAACACACAAAGCTTCATATTACACCTTATCACTATTATTTTCATAAAGGTATATTTGATTTATGACTAGAAATTTAAACGAATTGATAATAATGGTTAATATATCTTAATAAAACACTATAGGAAAAAACACTCGGATGAAATAGTCTGTTGATTCTTTCCTTAAAAATATATCCATATACCATATTGTTCAATGAAAAAACCAGGGATTATAGTTCTGACTAATTAGTAAAAGTTATTCGGTTAATAATAAAAATCTCTTTCTTGTCCAAATTCATAGCTATGCAACCAATTCGTATCTATTTGTATAATATTGGTAAGAAAAGACTTATCTGCCATTCAAAGGTTAAATTTCTTGAGATTCTCCTATGGGAAAAAACATATTGGGTATTTTGGTAAGTATGCTCTTGATTGCTCCAGACGTAGGTACATCTGCAACCGCATTTCTTACAACGTCTACTACGTTCAGGATTTTTCTTTTGTGACTTATGGAAACTAGTACTGCCTACAAACCAATATCTCTCTCGCAATTGACTTTCCTCAAACAACGTAATTAAAAGGAGAAATTATTTGAACCTAAAAAATCTTGATAAAATCCAGACAAAACTGGAATCAATAACAAGAAAATGGTGGCTATTCCTCCTCATTATCATAACACAATTTATTCCACTTTATACATCCAAAGGAGTTGATTTAACAAAAATAGGAGAACTCACTAGCGCGATCCTTGGAAAAGATGGTTTAATATATTCCTACCCTGTGATATATCCAATTTTTAAAATAACACCAATCATCTTAATTTTTTCTATTTTCTTTTTCAGAAACCGGGTTACACGTCTCTTAAGTATTTATGCGGCCATCACCTATGTTCTTTTTGCATTTCTTCAAAACATTGCCATCACTAATGAATATGGCTTAGGAATTGTCACAAGCAATCTTGTTGCGATTTGTATTGTCGCTGCTTTTTGGTTCTGGGAAGCACTAACTCAGAAAAATGATTTCACAGCACAAAAACAACCCCGATGGAAATATTGGGTGATCCCTTTCGCCTTTCTAGCGTTTTGGTATCCTGCAAATCCAAATACTTACATGCCTGATTTCAATCCTCTTTACTTATTTTCAAATGCTGCGGGCCTATTTTTTTGTATGATGACACCAGTATATCTTGCGATACTAACCTTTTATTACCCACGAGTTAACATAGCAACACTGAGAGTCACGAGTTTTGTTGGACTCATTCTCGCCTTCTATAATATTTTGGTTAATTTTGTTATGTTCCCCGACCAATTATGGTGGAACGGTATATTGCATATTCCTTTGATTACAATATCAATATATGCTTTTGCTCTTTCTTTTTTGAAAATGTCGCGTGTTGAAACAAAATGAATTAGAAGATTTTTTTAGCTTTCAGGAGGAAACCTGTATTTTTTCTGCTATTTTGCTATTCAAATCCCTTCCCCTGCACTATCAATCTTAATTAATTTACCAGTAGATTCGTGTTCCCTTCCTAACGGGCGTATGTTTAATTTTTACTGGTAAAATAGAGTCAAAATCTCCTCCACAGCGCTAATCATTAGGACGGTCATTAAATCAGGAGAAAATCGGACAAATTTTAATGCCCGGGGGAGGTTCAGATCCCGTCCCCCTGTACTTTTTTATTTTATAAGGGGCAAATACGTGGGCAAATACTTGATGCTACTACGCCGGCTATTACTCCAATCATTATTATTTCCATATCTTTTCTCACCATCCTTTATTGATATAAATTATCATGATATACTTTATCATTAGTAGTATATAAACCTTTCATGACAAAATGTCAAAAAATAAGTACAAGGAGAAGGGATTTGAATCCTTGGGTTTCGTCAACAATACATTTTTTTAAACTAAGACAATGTATCTCTAGCCTCTATGAAAAAAGAAACAAAAATGAAATTTTCCAATGTCTATGAAGATTTAAAACGCGCGGTACCGTACTCAAAACTCAAGTTTGACAAGACCTACTATCTCGCATACCGAGACCTCCCAAAAATCATATCAAAACATATATCAGGAAAAAACGCCCTAGATTTCGGCTGTGGTACAGGACGGTCGACACGATTTCTCCAGACACTCGGATTTAAAACCATTGGAGTGGACATCTCAGAGGAAATGATAGCAATCGCACAACAACTCGACCATACAGGAATCTATCAGCACATAGACGACGGCGATTTCAGTAGTTTACCGTGCATCTCATATGACCTGGTGCTCTCCGCATTCACGTTCGATAATATCCCTACCATGAACAAAAAAATCGCACTCTTCGAAGGGTTATCAGTGCTTCTAAAGCAAAACGGAACGATAATAAACCTTGTCTCATCACCAGAGATATACACCCATGAATGGGTATCGTTCACCACGAAGGATTTTCCAGAGAATGCAGAGGAAAAAAGTGGTGACATCGTTCGTATTATCACTATAGACATAAAAGATAAACGACCCTGTTACGATATTTTCTGGTCTGCTGAGGATTATAAAAAGGTGTACACAAACGCTGGGTTACGCATCATCGGCACCTATAAGCCATTAGCAACGGGACATGAACCATATCAGTGGGTTAATGAGACGAAAATAGCCCCATGGACTATTTACGTCCTGAAAAAGAAAGCATAGTTTCCTTTTATCATAAAATGAGAAATGAAATAAGTTAAAACCGTATCAATGCTTCTTTGATAATATTGTATAGCAGCCCCTATTAGAGTAATGAAAATCCCTACCTTTTTCCTCCTTTTGTCACATGGTGCAAAACCAGCATTTATAGAAAATTTATTTATACAGTTACTAACTAAAGAATATTGTGGGCGGGAAGGCAGTTTTACAAACAGACATCATCCTAACGGCAGATCACTCTATCATGAATAATTTTCATTTGAAAGGACGAATCGCGCTTCCTTTTTATGGTTCTGGCGAGATGTTTCCGCGATGGTTGTTTGCCATTCTTGTCGGAAAACCTGAACATAAGGACGGGATCGTAACATATGCTCCGTATCCGCTGAGAAAAGTTGAGGCAACCTTACTGGATGCAGGATTCAATGTCCGTACGATTGCTCCAAGTCATTTAAAACATTACCTTCCAGATGCAAAAATACTGGGGATCCATACCGTTGATCCCCTTGGTTTGGCATCAAAACCTTTTCTCTATGAGGCGATAAAAGGTACACATCAATATTCAACAACCTATTTTCAACAACTAATCCAACAGCCATGTATCAAGGAAGCAAAAAAACAGGGGTTGAAGATTATCCTCGGAGGTGAAGGCGCATGGCAGCTGCAAAAAAACCCAGAATCACCTCTTGCCTCGGAGATTGATACTATTGTGATAGGCGAGGCTGAAAATACCCTCCCCCGTCTCTGCCATGATATCTTTGAAGGAAAACCTGTTCAAAAATATGTTTCATCAAATAATAATTCCCATGGTTTGGATGATATTTCAAATATTTCTACGATCAGAAATGCATCGATATCAGGCTGCATAGAGATTGGGAGAGGATGCAACCGTCACTGTAAATTTTGTGAAGTGACAAAAAAAAATCTTCGGTGGTATCCGTTAGAGAAAATTGAAAAAGAGCTACAGGTAAATCGTTGTAACGGGCTGATCAAAGGAATCATTCATGCTGAAGATGTGTTTCTCTATGGGACAACAGGGTTTATTCCAGATGATGCCAAATTAACAAATCTGTTCGAACTTGTCTATCGATATTACGATGAATTCCTTCTCACTCATTTTTCTTTTGCTGCTATCCAGGCTAACACATCGCTTTTCAAAAACCTCATGGAAATCGTATCCAGTCATCAAAAGTTCATCATCGGGGAAACAGGGATTGAGACGGGATCGATTAGGTTGATGAAACAAACAATGTCGGGAAAAGCTCTTCCATTTAAGATGAGCCAATGGACGAGCCTCATCACAGAAAGTCTTAGTTTACTTCATGATCATCATTTTATTCCATATTGTTCGCTTATCATTGGTTTACCTGGTGAAACAGATAATGATGTCGTTGAAACACTTAATCTGATCGATGATCTCAAAGATCTTCGATTTATTCTCTTGCCATCTGGTTTTACTCCCCTTGGGACATACACTGATTTGGATGAAAAAAAATACGATATTGACTCCTTAACTCCTCTTCGAAAAGAGCTGATTAAGAAATGCGTCGTACACAATACGTATTGGACAAAGAAAATAGGAAAAATCATCCTCCAAGAAGATTTTGGCTTTCGTATGTTATCGAAACTATGGTATACTCAGTCGCATTTTAAGGGGCTGATTTCATATTATAAAGCAGATATCGGTAGATCCTCATCATGATGAAGAATAATTAAATTATATTCGTAAAAAAAACGCTGAGAAAAAGATTTGACAGCCCATTTTACCAGTAAAAATTGACCTTTACTCCTGTTGACATTAATTCTATATCCAAGATATCAAAGTCAATTCATAAAATATACCAAGTATGTGCATCTCGCATAACCCGGTGAGGAGTGTGTATAGCAATGCTCTAATCGGTACATTGAACATCATCCATTGTGAATTTACTTACATCACTCACATCTTAAGAGAAGATTGGATTGTCTGAACGAACTCATCAAGCTTTTTTTCATATTCTGTTTCAAGGGGTCCTTTCATTGCCATAACCTTGAGTTTTAATCCCTCAGATAACTTGGAGATATTCTTTTTTGTAAGAATTTCTTCCATTTGTTCAAGACCTTTATCCTGACTGGAAGAGGGATTAAGACAGGTGTTAACGAGGATATACTGCGCAGATGAGTTTTTTATCTCTATTTTCTCTAAAAATTTCCTCATCGATCGGACGATTTTTCCAAACGCATTAGGTGCACTAAAAATATAAAGATCCGATTCAGGAAGTGAGTGTGGTTTGATCTCATGAATCGACATGAGTTGCATAGAATACCCTTTTTTTCTAAGGATATTTTCTAAATACATCATTGCTTGTTTTCCATTACCATATTTCGATTCATAGACGATACTAATGTTCATTTTTACTCACAACACCTGAAATAATTTTTTGTTATTTAAGAATACTTAAGTTATACGAATTGATACGAAGCGATGAGATGAGCATTGGAAGAAAGATCAAAGGGATATACCAACTCTTTCGAGTGGAACTGCCCTTCGCCGCTGGGATTTGCGTTATCGCTGGAGAATTACTTGGAATAGGGAGCCATATTTCATTTTATCAAATATTACTCGGTTTTTTAAGTGGGTTTTTCATTTCGAGTTCCGCACTTATATTTAATGATTATTTTGATATTGAAAGTGATAAAATAAATACCCCAACAAGACCGTTGCCATCAGGGAAAGTAAAACCATCAGAAGTCATTTTGTTGACAATAATCACCACTGCTATTGGACTTGTTGCAGCGTTGTTAATTAGTCTTATTGGTTTTAGTGTAGGAATTGTATTTTGGATTATTGGTTTTTTGTATAATTGGAAACTGAAAGAAACAGGATTATTAGGTAATATCATGGTTAGCTGTTCTGTTGCAATTACGTTTATTTTTGGTGGAATTGCTGTTGGACAACCTTGGAATAAAATTGTATGGTTTTTTAGTTTTATTGTGTTTTTTATTGATCTTGGGGAGGAAATTGGATCAGGTGCCATGGATGAAAAGGGCGATAAAAAAAGAAGTTCAAAATCGATAGCCATCACGAAAGGGAAAGATTATGCTCTTCGTATTTCAAGTGGTTTATTTACTGTTGTAATTGTGATAAGTTTTATTCCTTTTATTCTCCAATGGTTGGGAATACCCTATCTTATCATGATAGCGATTATGGATACAATCATTTTTCTTTTTACGATAAAATTATTACGAAGCAAAACACCGAAAGAAGGTCGGTTGTATCTTCGTTTAATTTATTTGGGTGCAACAGTGAGTTTAATTGCTTTCATCATTGGACAACTCATAGCATGAGATAATTGCATCTTTTAAATTGAAATAAGTAAAATAATGTAGGGAGAAGGGATTTGAACCCCAGTTTAATATTAAAAAATATGATTTTCTCCTGTTGACTTAAAACGTAAAAAATTACTAAAGAGGTTCTGGTGGCACCCCTTCAGGCAACGGTGGTTGGATATCAGGTGTTTGTCATTCTCGTAGATTATCGATGTTGACAAGGAGATACATGAAAACGGGGAGGGTCGTTTCCATCCAGTGGACAAGATGGTCATGTTTAGGTGGCAGAGAATTATAATATAGTGATAGAATTTCAAACATAAATGTTGGAATGTGAAATTCTTTGAAACACCAATCCGATGAACTACCACTTGCCTTATAAAACAAATTAGAGTCATACTTTTCATATTCTGTATTCTCAACAACCCATTCTTCTACATAATCGAAGATATATTGTTCCTGTTTTGATTCCTTAAAAGGAGGTTTAAAAGCACTCCAAGGGGCTCCTATACAGTGCATGGCTGTATGGCAATTTACATAAAAAGAAAAATCATTATTTTCAAGTTCTTTCATAAAATCTCTCATTGCTTGAGTTTCAGGTTCTGAAAACGGATGGCGACCACAATTATAAAGAAATGGCGGAAAACTTGGGAACCATTTATGCAAGAGTGTAAATTCTCCGTAATTAGAAGGGATAGAAGGGATTTTTATACGACCAAATAACTTCCCTAAAGGTATACTAGTTCCTCTTATTCTACCGAAATCAATATCAAAATTACGACCCAAATCTATACCATTGTTATTATATCGGGAATCATCCTGTCTCCCATCAGGATTTACTAAAGGAACGATGTATACGTCAGAGGAATTGAGAAGATGAGCAATTGTTTTGTTATCATCAAAGTTAATGAGAAGATACTCAGCAAGATAGAGACATGCCTCTCCACCTTCCCATTCATACCCATGGATACACCCATCAATAAGACAAGATGATTTTATTGTATTGTTCTTCTCATTAGTTATCCTGATACACCAAATATCCTTTCCCAGAACACTTTTACCAATAGAAAATACATTGACTAAATCAGGGTATTTATCATTAAAACCATTGAGCATTTTCGTCGTGGTATAGTAATTGTGATATTCTCCGTCTTTCCAATCTGGAAGAATAGAAGGTGTATCCAATTTGATTTCTGGTTGTATTATTTCTGCAATTGCATTTGATTTTGATGTTTGTTCCTCAGTAATACATCCAGTAAATAGCGCCGTGAGTAAAATACTACAGAGAAACAATGCGAGTAACTGAGATAATTTCCTTTCCGTTTTTTTATCCTCCCTAAAGATTAACAGATTATAATATTTATAATATGGTGGTGAATATAAATGTTTTCAAACAAAAAAAGTGCAGGAGAAGGGATTTGAACACGAATCTATCGTAGAGGATTATTCTTTCTTTTCTTCAATATTTTTTGCTGAAACCGTTGGTGCTGGTGATTTTTCTTCGTAAAATTGTGCATGAGCTGTTATCTCCAAAAGACCAGCTATCAATAAGATAATGCCAGCAATTAAGAGGAGGTATGCACCGATTCCGAACCCCCACTGGAGAAATACTGATCCCCCTGATACATCAGTAATGGGGGCGGAATATTGACCGCCAAAAGGGGCCGCAGAGATTGCATTAACGGTGTTAAACATATCAGCGTTGCCTTGGATTTTCGGAGGAGCAGCCATTTTCACAATCGATCCAATCGCCATGACTAAACCCAGGATCAAGATGAAATACACCACGAGACGAATGCTACGAGTAAGGTATTTTTTCCCGAGTTTTTTACTCGTTGAAATCCCGATCGTGGCAAGGACGAGGAATACAAGTCCGATGCCGATTAAGACATAGAATGGAAGAGCAAATGCCCCGAGAGGCATCGGTCCGCTTCTGTCAGGAAGTCGCACTTGAATTCCATTCAAGCCATCAACCGAGAGTGCATTAAACGAACCTGTTTCTGTATACTGAGGAATAGAGACATTCGCTGTAACCGTATACCATGGGTAAATCAGACCAAGGATAGTAACGATGATTCCGATTATACAGAGGATGTTGCCGATGCTTTTTGCGTTCATGCCATCGATGTAGAAAAGGGAGAATAATCGTGGTCCCAGACCATGTTTCTTGTGCCGGCGATAAATGAAAAAAGCTAACAACAAAAGAGAAATCAGGGTAAAAATAATAAATAACAACAGAAAGTTGTAGACAAACCATTCGAGGATAAAGACGTAGTCATTTGCTGGTTGGAGACCACCTGCCCAGACAAGCGGCTGCCACATAGTACCATCTTCTCTAAACATAGGGCCATTTGGTCCTGCTTCCCCGAGGATCGCTGCCTCAGCTGATTGTGATTCATCTGCCCCGTACCATCCCCAGCGCCCTGCAAAGTTTAACCAGGATTCAGTATCTAATGTATCTATTGTATAGTCCGTTACTGATCGTAATATTTTTCCATTATCCGCAACAGTATCACTTGCCAACCCGACTTTCCCAGAGTAGGGTTTGATGTAGTTGGCATGGCTGCCTTTTGCCACGTAAACTTTAACGTGGTCCCCATCTTTTTCCACCTGTTTCCAGGTCGCGGTTTGTCCAGCATTATGCTGACTGTACATGACTTCAACGGGTTGTTCCCCAGAAAAGACGACTTGAATCATCTCCCAGTCTCCTTCATGGCGGTTCAGATCACCACCGTTGAAGGCGTAAAAAAACCAGTATTGAATAACGTTATTTAGGGAATCAACATGGGCGTAGATCTTATACCCAAGCTCGTTCATCTTGCTTTGATAATCATTTTCAATCCCATCATCACCAATCGCAACGGTTCCCCGCTGATTATCAAGGTAAAAATTATCAGAGGTACTATAACTCGCTAATAGTTCAGCGGTTGGCGATGTAGATATCGGGGTTGGGTTCCCTACTTCATATAAGTAGCAATTTTCAAACGCGTAGGAGACATTCACAGGATAGCATTTTTCTCCATTGACAAAATAAAGGATAGGAGAATATTTATAGATGTCTTGATCTGTTACAGCAGATCCGATTCCTGTATACCCTGTTCCTACGATGAATAAGCCTATAACGAGGGTTATCATAACAATTTTTTTGTTCATATACCTCACCAGCGTCAGGATACTTTTCTCCTTATATAAACGTTGTTAAAATATTAAAAATGGCGAGGTGGAGTCATAGTTTGGGAGGAAAGGAGGGTTCTGGTTTTTTTGAAAAGATATATGGGAGGAAAAAGGTTTTGAATCAGAAAATCCAGAACCCCTTACAATATTGGATAAATAGTAGGTAAATAATTTTTTCTATATAGGAAAAATAAGATTCGAACTTTATTTTATTAGTAAAAAATTAAAGTTTTCTCCAGTTTTATGACCATGCTAATGATTAGCGCTGGGAAGGAGATTTGACCGCCCATTTTACCGGTAAAAAAATATTTTTGAAAAATGATAGAAAAGATGCTTCGATGTTGGATGGTGGGAACGTATCCCTGGGGTTACAGTTCCCTCCACAGAATAAATTACAAGGAAAAGATTATCATATAGAGGGTAAAAAGCCACCCCTTGGGTCATTTCAATTGGAGCAGAAAGAAAGATTATTATGAATCCTCCTCTATTTTGAATACCCATGCAAAGGGATCGAACACATAAAAACATCCTAATTGTCCCTTTCCTTGTCATCCTGCTGGTATGCTCAGGTTGTCTCACAAATACAACAGTCAACAATACTCCGTCAAAAAAAGATACGCTTATTATTGGAGTCTTATCGGCAGACACTATTTACCCACTGAATATCACTGATAATAATTATTGGACATTGATTCCCAATATTTACAATAATCTTGTTGAATATGATGAACAATTTCGCATCATCCCCTCATTAGCTGTGGCATGGAATAACCCTGATGATCTAACATGGCGGTTTTATCTTCGTCAGGGAGTAAAATTCCACAATGGAAATGATTTTACCGCAGAGGATGTCAGATACTCCATTGATACATACTATAGTGGTTTTAAATCGATAATCAGCGATATAATTATCCTCGATAATTACACAATTGAATTTAAAACCTTTGAACCAACACCGATTCTTCTGGAACGCCTCGCACATATGGGAATCATTTTTTGCCATAACAGTACACAACAACCTGAAGGACAAACCTTGGTTGGAACTGGGGCTTATCGATTAGTAGACTATGAGATCAATAACTATACTACGTTAGAGCGATTTGATGATTACTGGGGAGTACCACCAGAAATTAAAACCGTGGTGTTTAAAGCAATTGAAGATGACGGCGAGCGGTTAACAGCACTGCGCTCTGGTGCTATTGACATTGCAGAATATAACATCGATGATAAGATTGATCAGATCATTCAAGAGAAAAACATCATGTTGGTTAAATACCCCCCATTATCCACCTATGTCATTGGGTTTGATTTACGGGAAAACGGGAGCTATGGGTTTCCTGACGGTAGAAATCCAACGGCAGATATTCGTGTCCGAAAAGCCATCTATCAAGCAATCAATATCACCCCCTTGATTAACGGTCCGTTTAAAAGGCTCGCAATGCCGACAGCCCAATTAGTTACACCGTATATCTTCGGCTATAATCCAGCGATAGAACGATTGCCCTATAATATCACTACGTCTCAACAGCTTTTAGCCGAAGCTGGGTATGAAGATGGCTTTGATATTGCTATGGATTGTATTACAGAAGGATTTGAGTATAATGCTGAAAATTGTTATCTCATCACACAACAGCTTGCGAAGATCGGGATTCATGTCAGGATGAATAATCTCTCTATGACTGAATTTAATACTAAGGTCTTGCGGGAGAGAAATACATCGATGTATCTGTATGGATGGGGCGAAATCTCGATGGATGGAGGTTGGATCTATGATCTGTTCATCCGATCAGTAGAGGATTATTTCGGTAGTCATAACAGCGGATATTATTCGAACGCAGAGGTTGATCGATTGGGGATCGCTGCGTCGCACGAGATGCATCCGGATGAACGATTACAAATGTTACAGAAAGGGTTCCGGATTGCATTGGTTAATGATGTCGTCGTTGTTCCATTATTCTCCCAGATCTTATTTACATTGACCGCTCCAGATATCAAGTTCATACCACGAGCGGATTTACGAATTATTGTAAAAAATATTCAATTTACCTAAAGAATAAAAACTCAGATGACCATTTTTTCTCAACGAGGGTATAAAGAAACGATTATTCAGAGAGCATTATGTTCTATTATGTGATTGTACGAATCAATAAGAAAAAAAAGTTATATCTGTTTTCATTTCGGGTTTAACAGCTAGAAATTTGCTTCTCTGAGAATAATAAATTTCAAGGCATTCTATCACCCTTTAATTACAAACGGACCGAGGAGAAAACAATTAAGTGTTTTCCCGATGCCCCCAACAGTAACACGAATACTCATAGGTCCAAAACCTAAAACCATCCCCCCAACTCTAAGGGTTATTTCTCCCCCTGCGGGTAACAAATCAATTGTTCCACTCCGATCACTTCCCATAAAATGTAGACCATCAAGGGATATTGACCAGTTCACATCCTCAAGATCATCTTCTCCGCCATTCTTCACTGTCCATGAAAACCCATTTTGTCCGTTACCCGCAATCGTAATCAACGGTTCCCCTAGCTTTACAAGGATAATATCACTGCTTCCTGATCCTATTGATTCAGTGTATCCCGCGATAAGATAGTATTGATCTGCAGTTTGTTGTATCGTATGAAACATTGAACAATCGAATTTGTCTCCACCTAGTGTTATATCCCACTGATCTATTCCCTGAGCGTCGGTTTTCATAATCCACATATCTGCGTCTCCTTTACCATACGTATACGTCCATCCTGAAAGGATATACCCACCATCACTAGTTATTCGAATTGAACACAGACAATCACAGTTACCTCCTCCATAGGTTTTATCCCATTGTTTATTCCCCTTTGCATCTGTTTTAATGATCCAACCAGCACCATTACTATTCTCATCCCATCCATACGTATGAGCGATTCCTGCGATGATATATCCGCCATCCACTGTCTGAATAACTCCATATCCCTCATCCCATCGTTTCTCCACTGGAGGTTTATTAAAAAATTTTTCCCATTGAAGAACACCATCTTTATTAACCTTGATTAATCCGATATCGAGAATATGTGTCCCCGTAATTGATGTATCCGTCCCTCCTGTGAATATAAACCCGTTATCACTCGTTTCAATAATATCATAACCCCAATCATACCCTTTCGTTCCATAGGTAATATTCCACAACTCATGGCCGTTTTGATCTGTTCGAATAACCCAATAATCATTGGGACCTTTTCCGTACGACTTGGTTCCACCACAGATAATAAAACCTCCATCAGATACTTGCTTTACAGCATACCCTTGATCCCTATCAGGTCCACCAAATGTCATATTCCACAATTCATTTCCCGTTTGGTCTGTTTTTATGAGCCATGTATCATGGTCACCGGCCCCGTATGAGGTTGTTCCTCCGACAAGTATAAAGCCATTATCACTGGTTTGATGTCCGTCCACAGCATAGTCACCGTGACTACTGCCATACGTTTTATTCCATTCTTCTTGTCCATTGCGATCTACTTTCACCAGCCAAACATCACTGCCACCAGAACCAAACGATGTTGTTTCACCAACAAGAATACATCCTCCATCTCTTGTTGTGTCCATACTGTAACAGATCTCGCTTCCTCTTCCCCCAAAAGTCTTGGTCCATATAATGGGAGAGTCGTTGAAAGCCTGATGTTGTATTTCGTTTGCATTTTGAATGTCTAAACGTTTTTCTTCTGCTTGAAACGTCATGAGAAACGGTGCGATGAGAATGGTACAAATCAACACTTGAATAGTAAATTTTTTTATCATAATTTCTTTCCCCATGTAATGCTAATACATATCAAATATTTATTTTTTTGTACGAATCAACTGAAAAAAGGGAGAAGATGATAGGATAGGAGATTCTTAGTACCCCGATATCTGTCGTAATATAGGAAATGCATTGGGGAAACGCTGGAACACCCGTTCAAGCAACAAGGTATCTAATGATGTAGTTTTTGATATCCCTTGGCTGTCGGTCTTAATCAACCAAACATCAGTAGCACCAGCACCAAATGACGATGATCCTCCTGTGATGATGTATCCGCCTTCCGTGGTCTGCTGAACAGAAGAACCATAGTCATACTCTGATCCTCCGAATGTTCTATTCCATTCTTCATTCCCATTACTATCGGTTATAATCAACCAAACATCAGAAGCACCAGCACCAAATGATGAGGTATCTCCTGTGATGATGTATCCTCTATCAGTCGTTTGCTGAACAGAAAAACCCCAATCACTACCTATTCCTCCAAAAGTTATCATCCATCTCTTAGTTATTGGCAACGGAACCGGTGTTTTATTAAAAAACTGAAGTTTCGTTTGTTGTTCATCCCTGCTGAATGGTGTTAATGCAAGAGTAGTTGAACTGGAAATGAAAAGCAAACAAATAATGATACCAATGATTTTGGGTTTCATGTTATTCCCCCCTGTTCAATCAGGTCATGGTTTGTTATTCTATGAATTCATTTAAATGTTTGGAAAAGATAAAAATACAAAACAGAAGCAAATAACATCGTTTTACAGAAATAACCAACAGAATAACCTCTGATAATGGTTTTTTTCATATTGACATTTACACAGATTACATTTAAGTAGTATCATTAAGGAAAGAAGTATCGGGTAAAAGGAGTTGAAAAATCATGAAGAGGCAAGTATCACTTGTTGAAATGGTAGGAATAACAATAATAATAACAATGATATTGGTCGTCGTTGGATTAAGTGGATGTACCCAACAAAATACATCAGCTGATGAAACAAAAATCGAAACAACCCCACCAACAATTGAATCATTACAAACAATTCTTGCAAAATCTGATACAATCGAATCTATGTATTATGAAATCGCGGCTTCTATAACAATTCCGCAGTATGGAACACAAACCGCTACCATAAAAATATGGCAGAAAACCCCGTATCTTAAAGAGCAAATAACAAGTGTTACATCTGGTATTACAAACACAATGATGGTGATTCAACGCCCAGACGGGATTTACACATATGATACCGCACAAGGTAAATATGTGATGATGACTGGTGATACATCATCTATTGCTACATCGCTTCAATATTTAAATAGTAAAATGATAAAAAACTACCTGAATAATCTGACTTCAACAAACTTTCAGACAGAAATTATCGATGGAAAAAAAGCAACTATATTTGAATATACACCACTCCAAGGAAGCAACAATATGAATATAAAAATGTGGATTTGGAATGAAAAGGGAGTCCCATTAAAAGCATTGTTCAACATGACATTGGATGGAAAAACAATGACGATGGATTTCAGGTTCAATAATTATTCCTTCGCAGATATTGCCGACAGCACATTCAGCGTAGTATAATAAAAAAAACCACATCACTACTTATTTTTTTATAATACTCACAGAAAAAATACATAAAATCAATAAACGTGATCTTATCACAAGACTTGAGTCTTAAAACCGTGTCAATGCCTCTGGTTTCTAAAGATATGTTTTTAAAAAAATATTTGTTGTTAAATTGTGGTTTCATGAAAAAACAAGAGTATTCAGAAAAGTATGTTCTTGAGTTAGCAAAGAAATCTTATGAAGAAGGGGACGTAAAATTTGATATTAAAGCTGAAAAATGTGCCTTGCTTATTATCGATATGCAAGATGAGTTTGTAAAACCCAACTGGTCTCCATATTGGGTTCCTGATGCTACAAGACGAGTACCAAAAATAAAGCGATTAATCGAACACTGCAGGAATAGAAAAATTCCGGTAATATTCACTGTGTATTCAAAAACCCATCAATATCTTGACCGTCCGAAAACATTATCATTAATGCCGAGTCGTTTTCCAAATTTGGATATTGATCAGTCATCGTTTTTTGTTACTGGCAACATATGGCATGAACTTACACCCCAGAACGATGAGATAATTATTCATAAGTCATCATATGGTGCATTTTTTGAAACTCCTTTAGAAACTTTGTTGAAGAATCTTGGAAAGGATACCGTGATTATCAGCGGTACGTTAACGAACTATTGCTGTTCAACGACAGCTCGACAGGCATATGAACGAAGTTTTAAAGTTGTGTTTGGAAGTGATGTAACTGCAGCGCATTTCCCAGATTTACATGAAATGGAGTTAAAGGTGTTACGCAGAGGTTTTGCAAAGGTTATGTCGTTAAATAAACTTCTAAAAGCACTGTCCTAAAACCGTGTCAATGCTTGTCCGATAGATGAATTGTAAGAATAGGTTTTATAAATCGATTAATGTTCATGGAATTGTTAGTGAGGGGTGAAGGTATGACAACTTTTGGACAACGTGTCAAAAAGGCGTGGAAAAATATCAATGAGATAAAACCGAAAAACAATGAGATTAACCAGATAAAAGATAAAAAATAATATTTTTAGTTTAGAAAAAAGAATAATATTCAATTTAAAAAGATGATATAGTATGAAAACAGAAAATATGGTAAATGTAACGGATCTGCATGATTTCCGCCTGGCGCAAGTGACGGCCGCAGCAAATGCTCTTGCTGATGATCAACCAGAAACATGCATCAGACATCTGCAAAACATTGTATCAACAGTTCCGAAGGACTCTAAGGAATGGAAAGAGATGAATATTGCATCAAAGGACTTCATTGTACAGCCACTAAAACTCAATGCTAAAGCTTTGAAGAAAATTCCTGTCGAAGTTCTTCGTTTTGAGAATAATTCTGAAAAAGCCCGCATGTTCTATGACAAGATGATGGAAATCCTGATACGTTACGCTCTGATCAAGGACTAATCAGGTCTGCAATCTTGCATTTTTGCATACGTGTATTTCCACTATTCTTTCTGATTTTTAGTCAGGCCAAACATTTAAATGGATCTATAGGTTAATAATTCCCAACCTGTTTTAACATAGGGGCGAAGAAGGATTATGCAAAAAAAAATTATAATAGCAATAATAATACTTATGATCATAGTTTCATTAGCTGTAGGTATTTTTTTAATTGAAAACGGAGCCCCGAACCTACCTAGTGTTCCGACTGATTTTACTACGACTGTTATAAGTAGTAACCGTATAGATCTCACATGGACGAAGGGAAAAAATGTAGATACAACGTATATTGAGCAAAACTCAATGTCCTCTTGGAGAAGGGGGGAAGGACTACTAATCTACAATGATACCAGGGTAAGTTATCAGGATATAGGATTATCTCAGAATAGTCATTATTATTATCAAGCGTGGAGCTGGAACCAAACTGATCATGTATTTAGCACCACTTTTGCTACTGACGATAATACTACATTTGTAAATCTACCTCCGATTTTTGCATTGCCAAACCCAGTCAACGGTTCAACCAATAACCCCTTCAGCTTTACCTGGAATATCCCGATTACCGATCCCGAAGGCGATGTCTTTTCCTGGACAATCCACTGTAACAATGGTCAGACAAATAGTGGAACTGGTGCAGCTAATGGAACAAAATCACTCTCACTTTCTGGACTTACGAATTTGACGAGTTATAAGATCTGGGTGAATGCGACTGATCCGACTGGGAGTGGGTTGTACACACGTCGATGGTATACGTTTACCACAAAGACGAATCTCGGAGATTCTCCACCGGTGTTTGGGGCGTCTTCTCCTGCGAATGGTTCGACAGGGAACCTGTTGAGTTTGACTTGGAGTATTCCGATCAATGATCTTCAGGGGAATATCTTTACGTGGACTATACAGTGTAGCAATGGTCAGACAAATAGTGGGACTGGTGCATCCAATGGAACAAAGTCTCTCGCTCTCTCTGGACTTGCGAACTCAACCAGCTATAAAGTCTGGGTGAATGCGACTGATCCGACTGGGAGTGGGCTGTATACTCGTAGATGGTATACGTTTACTACAGAAAAATTAGATCAACAG
>CABMCU010000135.1 GCA_902384685.1 uncultured archaeon
GGATAATCATATAATAAAATCGAGGTATATCCTAAGAAAAACGGAAGCAAAGCTACTAGGAGATGTGCTGTTTTTATCGCGTAGGTGTACATGATAAATCGTAACTGTTTTTTCAACTGGTCTCCAACAACATAGACACCCAGGACCACCGGTGTTGTTCGAATATTAAGTTTTGTGTCAAATTCCACATCTTTTAAATTCGCGGACACACCAACGCTGAACACCCATTGCAGGAACCATACACAAGAAATGATTATCGCTAAAGTTGATACCTGATTAGAGACGGCCAACGCCCCGAACATCCCATACATGAACACTGCAGTCCCTAGCACATATTCCATACCTGGGATATGTTTACTGTATCGATTGTACAGAGTCATAAGCAGAAACGATAGTAGTAACACGACAAACGAAAGAATGGAGAAGAAAAAGACGACAGCAAGAACGACTGATAGGAAAAAAGAACCAAGAAAAAGAATACGTGCGTGTGTTCGTGATATACCTCCAGAAATGAGTGGTCGTTGTACTACATATTTCGACTGTCGATCAATCTCCGTATCATAATAATCGTTTTGGACAAAAACAAATATATGTCCGAGTATCCCGATAATCAATAACAGTGATAGGTGAAATGCATCAAACTGCCCATTGCACAGAGCTCCAAAAACTGGGGAGAATCCTAGAAAAAGCATACCATATGGTCGAATAAGTTTTATACACTATCGTACGACTCCCACAATCCCAAATCCTATTTACTCCGTGTAATACAAACTATCTTCACAAGAGTATTTCTACCCATTTGCCTTGTCCTTCCCAGAGACGCAGTGATGACAACGGCAACTTTCCTTCCAACTGAGTAGAAATCCATTCAAGAATATGCTCGGCTGTCGGGTTTTCAAAGAGTTCATTTAATGCCTGATGATCCAGTTTTTCAAGGATGGTTGTGTCTACTATTTCTTTCATTTTTACAAAATCTACAACCATTCCATCCTTCTTCACATTGCTTTCTATGACGACTTCTAATTTATAGGTATGACCATGCAGTTTCTCACATTTTCCTTTATAATGGGGGATATAATGCGCAGCATCAAAGTAAAATTCTCGACACAATCTCATGGATGACTCTCCTTTTTTCGGTTTGAGAATAGAGACTAAGAATATAAACGTCATCTATTTGTAGAGCGTGACTTTCTCAGTCCAAGGATGATCGTGATATAGCTCATGAATTGATCTTTTGAACACAGGGTGGATGAAGTCAGGGTTGATGTCCATCATCGGCTGAAGAACGAAGAGCCGTTCTTGTATCAACGGATGAGGAATAATAAGATTCTTTGTCTTAAGAACGCAATCTCCATAAAACAGGATGTCAATGTCGATAGTCCTTGGTCCATTTTTCACTGTTTTTGTTCTTCCGAGTTTTCGTTCAATCGATTTGACGGTAAATAACAGTTTTTTCGGATCAATATCCGTCTGGATTTCAACGACACAATTCAGGAACCAGTCTTGTTTGATAGTACTGACTGGTTCAGTGAGATATAGATGGGAAATTTTTTTTACCGTATACAACTCAGAAATGAAGGTAAGTGCTTTGTTGATATACTCTTCTTTCTTACCAATATTCGACCCAAGACCAAGAAACACCATCGGCATTATGCACCCTGTATCGCATCTATGATTTGTATAGCCCGCTTACATTCTTTTACATCGTGGACGCGTATGATGTTTGCTCCATTCATAATTGCTATGGTAACCGCAGCTAGTGTTCCTTCAAGACGCTCTTTTACAGATAGGTCTGTGATCGTTCCTATAAAGGATTTCCGTGATGGTCCAACGCAAATCGGACAACCGAGCGTCTTGAATATAGCTAGGTGTTTTAAGATCTGGAGGTTGTGTTCTACCGTTTTTCCAAACCCAATCCCGGGTCGATAATGATCTGTTGAATTCCTTCCTTTTGTACTTTAGTGATCTGTTTTCGAAAGAAAACGGTAATTTCTCCAAGCAAATCCAGATAGGTAGGGTTCTCCTGCATGGTTTTCGGTGTTCCTCTCATATGCATGAGGATAACAGGGACCTTGTACTTTGCTACAACCTTTCTCATTTCTGGGTTTATCATTCCCGTGATATCGTTAATGAGATGAGCACCTGCTTTCAGACACGCGTCTGCAACGAGTGGTTTATACGTATCGATAGAAATAGGAAGAGACACCTCATCTAAGAGTTGCGTTATTACAGGTAAGATTCTAGCAATCTCTTCTTTTTCAGAGAGGGGTGCTGCGCCTGGTCGTGTGCTTTCTCCCCCCACGTCAATAAGGTCAGCGCCATCAGAAACCATTTTTTTCCCATGGGCAACCGCTGCATCAACATCATTGAATAGTCCTCCATCAGAGAACGAATCCGGGGTCACATTCAGGATTCCCATAATTAAGGTTTTTTCAAATCGTAATGTATACTCTCTGCAGATAATCGGTGATAGTGTTGACATTATTTTTCCCAAATAAGGACGACCTATTAATAATCAATGTTCATTATTATTACGAATAAAGTAATTCTTCGTTTTAAATTCATAACGGGGAGGTAATTCTGTTAATTCATCTGTATTATACTTCGTCATTATTATATGTATAGTAATTATATAAATGGATAACATCTGTACAACAAGACTTTATAAGGATCAAAACAACCCTTCAATGCATGATAGTAATCGGGCTTTTATCGACGGAAGAGGAAGCACAGGAAATTCAATATATCGCAAAAATCTGCGTCGTAGAAAATCGTATCCGCTATCTTGTTCATGTTGAAAGGGTTAGACAACTCGTTAGAGAGCAAAACAGACTGTGACGCAAATTACAAAAACACCCTTGTTGTTCTAAGGATTACATGACCGTCTTGATTATTTCTTCATCTGAGGACCCTGCGAGTACGAATATTAAAAACAGTCTTTTAGATCAAACAACCTGGGAGGAACACGGAACTTTTTATAACACACCTGTCTACAGAAACGTCTCAATGAACAATCTCGTAATCGTTACTATACCAGATAAAAAAATACGACATGAAAGCATTGACACCGAATTACAAGAACAACTCCACATCGACCCACGGATAGCTCTCTTTCTTTCGAGGCATCGTAGTAAAATGGGGGCACCAACCCTCACCGTTCACCCGATCGGTAATTTCGGTGACGCGGAGTTTGGTGGACGACCAAAAACCCTCGTACCCTGCGCACCACGAATGATGGCCCACCTTCTTCGGCTTATAAGAAAAAATCTTCAACCAACAGGTCTCGAATATCAAGTCTGCTACGAAGCCACCCATCACGGACCATTCCTGAAGATTCCCACGCTGTTCGTAGAGGTAGGTAGCACAGAAACTCAATGGCAACAAAAAGAACCTGCATCGATTATTGCAACATCACTGCTGGAACTGCTGACAACATATCAGTATGAAGAAGAATTTCCAAAGGACATTCCCGTTCTCCTCGGCATCGGGGGAGGGCACTATGCACCACGATTTACTGATGTTGCATTTCAGAAAAAAGTTGCCTTCGGTCACATGATCCCATCTTACCAAATTGATTCCGGGGTCATCGATTGGACGATGATTCACCAAGCGATTCAGGCGACACCAGATCTGCAGGGCGTCTATCTTCATAAGAAAGCTCTCAAAAAATCACAGGTTACCCAATATAAACAATTATTCAACGATCATAACATCCCTGTTGTCTCCAGTGAGGAACTACCGGTTCTGCTGTAAATTCTTTTTCGCGAGATGATGAGCAAGTCGTAACGGTTCAGGATTTTTCGAAGAACTCAGGTGTTTTACCACCTCAAGACTGGTCTTCAGAGACACGCGATGTCCTGGTGAAACATAAATCGGTTTTATACCTTGTTTTATGGAAAATGCATATCCTCGTTGTTCCTTATCGATCATCACCTGGGAGTCTTTCACTGTCCCATACAGAAGGGTTTTTGCAACCCCAATCGTTGGAATATTCAAGGTGATTCCCGCATGAGACGCAAACCCACAACGAGCAGGATGAATTATCCCATTTCCATCAAGAAGTACTAGTGGCGGTGTTAATCGAAGATGGCTCAGAAGCTTTTGAACAATAGGAAGCTCTCGATATGAAAAATAGGTAGAGATGAACGGAAATTCAGTCGGTGAAAACACCACAGATTCTTCGATTACCTGCATGGTGTTATAATCAAGGACGACACAGGCTCCACAAGCCTCATGAAATTCATTGTCCGGGTATGCGACATCAATACCAGCAACAGTTACTAGCTCCCCAAAATCATCTTGCAGAGATATGTTTCTACTAAGGTTTATTTGTTCCTCACGTAATATCTTCAAAGGATACTCTGTTCTAAAATCATTAAAAAACACGTCTTCAAAATCAACGATTCTACCTTTGTTGACGTGAACTGAATCCTGCTGTAGTCTTCTAATTTTATCATCAATTCCAAGTCCAAACCCACCAAGTCGTCCATCAGAATGAACAATCTTAAAACACGGCATATCATCCGCATCAGGATTCTGGTTCATCATCCGACCAACTGCCCTGGATGCTACTCTATCACCTAACGCTATTGCGACCGCACCATATGTCGAGACCTTTCCAGGCGGAATCTGTCGGACCAAATTATAGGTATACTCAAAAAGATTCATATAGAAATATCAATTATGCATGGTAAATAATTTACTGTTTCATCTTTAAATTATATCTCTGGAGAAAACGCATCGATATGAACGTAGTTAAATTCCTTGGTACCGCGGGGGCACGGTTTGTTGTCATGAAACAACTTCGAGCGTCAGGTGGTATTTGGCTTACTCTTGACGGAACACATGTTTTAATTGACCCAGGCCCTGGCGCGCTCATTCGTTGTCTTACAAGCAAGCCAAAGCTCGACCCGCAGGACTTAGAAGGAATTATTCTAACGCATCGTCATCTTGATCATTCCAATGACATCAACATTATGATTGAAGCAATGACAAACGGTGGGTTTAAAAAAAAAGGAGTCGTGTTTGCTCCAAAAGACGCGCTGCAAGGTGATCCAGTGATTCTCAAATACGTAAGAGAGCAAGTCGACCATATCGAGATTCTTAAGGAAAAAGGAAAATACCAAGTAGGGAACATCTCTTTTGGAACACCAATACGGTTGAAACATGGGGTGGAAACCTATGGCATCAACTTCAGAGGAAAAACCAGCTCGATTTCTCTCATCACGGATACCGATTATTTTACAGGTCTTGCATCATATTTTACTGGAGACGTCCTTATTGTCAATGTCGTGATGTCGCAGGATAATAATACCATTGAACACCTCTGTTTACAAGAAGCAGAACAGATCATTAAAGCGAACAAACCACGTCTTGCGATTCTGACGCATTTTGGTATGGGAATGGTGAAAGCAAAACCATGGGAAATCGCGGAACATCTCACAAAAAAGCTCGGAATCAATGTCATCGCAGCTCGAGATGGTATGCAGGTTGATATTGACCAGTATACAAAATAGTTTTTAATTCTTTACATCGATATCAAAAAAATGATGACGGTACGGGCGCTCCTCCCAAAATACTATGATATTGTTGAAGAACAGGGGACGGCTCAGTATCTTGATTGTAAGCATGTCCCTGTTTCGTTTACACTTACTCAATCAACTGAAGAACTGTGGCGTACCCATGATGAAGCGCTTCAGTTGATGAAGGTACAGAACACTCTACCGAAACAGTCGCTTCTCGATCTGAAAATTGAACTTGCAGATCGCCTCTTTCAAGCGTGTTGTTTCTGTGAACACAAATGTAAGGTAAATAGAAGAAAAACCACTGGGAAATGCGGCGTCCAGGAGTCGCGTATCGCCTCTGAGTTTTTACATTTTGGTGAAGAAAACGTGCTTGTTCCATCCTATACGATCTTTTTTTCGGGATGTACCTTTCATTGTGTGTTTTGCCAGAACTGGGATATCAGCCAGTTTCCCTGCGGAACAACCATAGAACCAAAACAGCTTGTCACTGCTATTGAACAAAGAAAAAAACAGGGTGCACGAAACGTGAACTGGGTTGGTGGAGACCCCACATCAAATCTCCTTTATATCCTAAAGGTTTTACAACAATTAGATAGTAATATTGCACAGGTGTGGAACTCAAACATGTACTGTTCAGAAGAAACAATGAAGTTGTTACATGGGGTGATAGATCTTTATCTGACAGATTTCAAATATGAGAATGACTTATGCGCAAAAAGACTCTCCAAAATTGATAGTTATACCGCTGTTGTGAAACGAAACCACATGCTTGCGTATCAGCATGGTGAGGTAATCGTACGACATTTGGTACTGCCGAATCACGGAGCATGTTGTTCACAGAGGGTTATACAGTGGATCCAGGAAAATATCCCCCAGGTTGCTGTCAACATCATGGCGCAGTATCGACCAGAATATCACGCTGACGAATACAAGGAGATTAGCTGTCCTGTTTCAAGGGAAGAGTACCTAGGAGTAAAAAAATATGCAGAAACACTGGGTCTTTTTCTTCTCTAAAAAATAATGAAGATCGGATCGCTGTTTTCGTCTGTACTATCTTCTGTGGTTCCACTGAGTTGTTGAAAAGCATTTTTTTTCAAATTGTATCGCTAATGTTTTTTCTTCTTTTGTAAGAATCCCTTGGATTAATTTGATATCAAATTCTTCTTCAAAACCGAGCTTTAATGCCGCTTCTACCTTTTCAAAATGTATCTTCTTTCCTACGATGTGTTCTATTGATGTCACACGCTGTTTTACGTCTCTGATGAGTTTATCTTTTATCTTTTCATTAGGGACCTTTAGTAAAGAAAACATCGTATCAACATCGACATCCAAAAGGATTGTCCCGTGCTGAAGAACTGTGTTTACTTTCCGGGTTTGTGCGTTCCCGGAGATCTTTTTCCCATCGACAAGGATATCATTAATAGGAGCATACGTACCCTGAATTCCGAGTTGCTTTAATCCTTGCAGCAATGCGTTACAGATACGTCCGTAACTTTTTAAAATATTTTTTGGTATCGCAGGATGTGTCTCGGGTATCACGATACTGTAGGTTACTTCTTTATCATGGAACACGGCGCCTCCGCCTGTGATTCTTCGAACATAATCAACACCGAGTTTTTTACATGCGTTTACATCGATTTCTTCAGCGACACTTTGAAAATAACCGATAGAAATAGCAGGGGGATTCCATCCATAAAATCGTACGGTAGGAGGAACCTTACCTTGACTATTTGCGACTAGAATTGCTCGGTCAATTGCCATATTTGAAAAAGCAGTGTTGAAACCTGTTTGGAGCAGTCTCCATTGTTCTTTCATAGTTTACACATCAGGATTCCTTTTGTTAAGCCTTCAGCATCGACGCCGATAAACTGAATATGATATTCAGTGATGACAGAACGTATCTTCTCCAGTAATTGTTCTTGATCTATCACTGTGTTTCTCAGTTTCTTTTCTATCAGCTCAATTGTTTCTTCAGGATAGGCAAAAAAATCCCCGGTAATCCAAATATTTTTGATGACATTGTTTCTTTTATTATATTCTACTGAGATTTTCAGCAGCTTTCCTTGTGGTACCTTATAAACAGATTGTGATCGCATATTCTGTACGCGTATTGAAATATCTTCTTATAAAGTTCCTCATTTGCATACCTTTACTGCAAAACAGTTTGTGCATGATAGGAACTTCGAACAAGTGGTCCTGACTCAACATGCAGAAAACCTAGTTGAAGAGCAGCATTTTTCAGTTCTAAAAACTCTTCCGGCGGATAATATTTTTTCACCAACGAATGATTCCGTGTCGGTTGTAAATACTGCCCGATTGTTAAGAAATCAACATCAGCATCTCTCAAATCATGCATTGTCGTAAGGATCTGCTCTGTTGTTTCTCCTAGGCCTACCATGAAGCCTGATTTTGTTGGAATTCTTCTTTCCTTTGTTTTTATTGTTTTCAATACTTCCAAACTGCGCCGGTAGTTCCCCTGGGGTCGAATATCCGCAAATAAGGATTCAACCACTTCGATATTATGGTTCAAAATATCGGGAGCTGCATCAATCACTTTCTGTATTGCTGTTTCATCTCCTCTAAAATCAGGGATTAACAATTCGATTTTACATGCGTTATTTAAACGTCTGATCTCTTGCACTGTTTCATAAAAAACACTTGCTCCGCCGTCCTTGAGATCATCTCGCGTCACCGAGGTTACCACTACATACTTCAAACCAAGGGTTTTTACGCTTTCTGCGATATCTCGAGGCTCATTACGATTTAAGGGATCTGGTGTCCCATGCGTCACCTTGCAGTATCGGCAATCTCGGGTACAGATGTTTCCTAAAATTAAAAAAACAGCGGTGCCACTTCCGAAGCATTCAGCGATATTAGGACATCTTGCCTCTTCACAAATTGTATGGAGTTTCGCAGATCGCAGGAGAGTTTTTATTTTAGAATAATTTTCTCCCCCGCCAATTCGTACTTTCAGCCAATCGGGATGCCGTCTCATTATCTCTGAAGAAAAAACAATGGTGTTTATATTTCTGTTGTCAACACATAAAAAGGAAAAAACCCGCCTACACACCCATAGTAACCCGCAACAGATCTCGCAGTCCTGGTGATACGCCAAGGATGAAGATACCGATTTTGAGGAGATTGACTAACCGTGAATACTTCGTGAGTTCTTTTTTATAAGCAACGTCAAAGACGTAGATCACCATAATAATCAGAAGGAATTTGACAATAGGAAATAGCGGTGGCCACAGTTCCATAAGGCTGTTTGATGCAGGGTGTTTCTCAATATATGACGGTAAGCCCATACTTAAGGGATCGTAGATACTCACATAGCTTGTTATCCCATCAATTAGATGTCCTGCCAGCATCGAGAGATTCAACGGATTCTTGTACACCCTCATAGTGTCATGCTTTCGATAGATCCATGCGAGTAGGTATACGAGAAATACAATGAGGGCGACAAGGCCGATAACAAGGAAAAACACATTCAGATATGTACCATAAGTACCACTCCATTGGTTTCCTGTCATCCATCGTCCGATAAGGAAGACACAGGGCAGGAGAATCAGCAACCCTCCTGAAAAAATGATGGTATTTACTGTCATCATCTGTTTTTTTATATAACGATACAGAAAAGGGAGGAACGCGAGAATGGAAAGAACATAAAAGATACCAGGTTCAATTATTGAGGCACCATAGCGGATTCCAAAGGCCCACATAATTGTATACAGAATATCAATAAGGAAAAACACTGAAAGAAGAATGAACAGCGTTTTTCTTCGGGTGAATGCTTTTTTTTGGAGATAATACCCGAGAAAGAGGAAAATCAGTACATACAGCGTCGTCTGAAAGTATATCAGGGGCGAGATGAACCAATACACCACAGGCTCAGAAAAATAATTGGTGTCTTCCAAGACGCGCGTTACAGGCCCAAACAGGATATAAGGAAATAAGGCAAGGCAGAAATACCAATCAATCTTGATTTCAAGTTTCTTTAAAAGTTTATACAGCCCAAAGAGGGCACAGACAAGGATGACGCCATAGGTGATCTCAGAAAGAATTGTATAGCCTTCACTGGCGGTGACGCCATTATAGGAGATTGAATGCCCTGATGCATCGGCAACAACCGGACCCCAGTAATATTTCCAGATCCATTGGTCATAAATCAGGGTTGGTGCAAGAAGATATCCAATTATGATCACCGTAATGATTCCAAGAAAAACAACGAAGGACAGGGTTATTTTTTGCTGTGCTGTCATGGTTCGAAGGTTCATTATTGCAAGGTTAAGAAAAAATCAATATATTAATGTACCCTCCCCTCAAGGATTGATGCTGTAAAAATAAGAACCTTGATTTGTAATAAAAGATAGCATAACACAAACATCATCGTTCAAGAAATGTGCTTGTGTCATGAAACAGGACTCGTTTCCTGAAACGTTTCATCCTCTGTTTAACCGGTGAAAGCTATGGCTTCTTATGTTTTTTGTTCGGCCATGTTTTTATACGCTTTATACCGTGTAAGTGTGCTTTCCTCGAGCTGTTTATGTAACTTCGCAGCTTCGTCAGGGAACGTTTGAACAAGTGCTGCGTATCTCACTTCACCCATCAGGAAATCATGGATAGTACCATTTGGTGGCTGATAATCGAGCTGGAACGGGTTTTTGCCTTCTGCTGTAAGACGTGGATCAAATCGATATAACGGCCAATACCCTGATTCCACCGCGCGTTTTTCTTCTTCCTGTGTTTTACCCATACCTGCCTTTATCCCATGGTTAATACAGGGTGCGTATGCGATAATCAGCGAAGGACCATGGTACGATTCTGCTTCTCGGAGTACCTTCATCAGCTGATTTTTATTCGCACCCATCGCCACGGAGGCAACATAGACGTACCCGTAACTCATCGCGATAAGGCCGAGATCCTTTTTCTTTGTTTTCTTGCCGGATTCTGCGAACTTCGCGATCGACCCAACGGGTGTTGCCTTTGAGGACTGTCCACCAGTATTCGAGTAGAGTTCTGTATCGAGGACTAAGATGTTGATGTCTTCGTTCATAGCAAGGACATGATCAAGACCACCGTAGCCGATATCGTACGCCCAGCCGTCTCCACCAACAGACCAGATCGATTTCTTTGTGAGCATATCGCGGGATTCCCAGATCTGACGTAGCAACTCATCGTTATGATTCTTTTCAAGCAACCCTTTGATTGTATCACCGAATTCTTTCGATTTCTCTGCATCATGCATGTTTTGCAGCCATCCGGTGAACGCATCTTGAAGCGCCCCCTGATTCTTCTGAATCGCCTGGGTGATAAGATCCGCTAGTTTCGCCCGGCGTTGCGCTGTTGCGAGAACCATACCAAACCCATATTCCGCGTTATCTTCAAACAGAGAGTTCGCCCATGCAGGACCGAATCCTTTTTCATTTGTCGTAAACGGCACGGATGGCGCAGACCCACCCCAAATGGAGGAACATCCGGTTGCATTTGCAATGATCATCCGATCACCAAACAGCTGAGTAATCGCCTTTAGATATGGTGTTTCCCCGCATCCTGAGCATGCTCCAGAAAATTCTAGAAGCGGACGTTGGAACTGTGAGCCTTTTACTGTAAATTTATCAAACCCACCAGACCGAGCAGGGACTGCTTCGGTGTATTGCTGATAAGGAATTTGTGTAATTATTTGTGTCGCAAGAGGCTTCATTATCAAGGCTTTTTCTTTCGCAGGACAGATATCTGCACAGTTACCACACCCCATGCAATCCTCGGTGTATACTTGAATCCGGAAGGACAGGCCTTCTGCTTCTTTTCCGATTGCTTTTTTCGCAGTAAAACCGTTTGGTGCTTTTTTTAACTCATCTGGGGTTAATAACACCGGTCGAATCGCCGCGTGAGGGCAGACCATGGCACATTGGTTACACTGGATGCATTTATCTATTTGCCATTCTGGGACATTGATGGCAACGCCACGTTTCTCATATTTCGTGGTACCAGGCGGGAATATACCTGCAGGGGGAAACACACTTACTGAGAGTTTATCTCCCTGTTGAGCAAGCATCGGGCACATGACCTTTGTTACAAACTCAGGTTCATTTTTCTTCACTGGTTTTTCAGGTTGGATCGATCTCCAGGAGGATGGATATCGTACTTCTTGTAAGCCTTGTAATGATGCATCGACTGCTTTCCAATTCATCTCAATAATATTTTGTCCTTTCTTCGCATAGGTTTTTGCAATCGCATCCTTGAGGAATTGAATCGCCTCGTCGATAGGGAGTACATTGGAGAGTTTGAAAAACACGGTTTGCATGACCATGTTGATACGACCACCAAGGCCGATGTCTTCAGCGATCTTGACTGCATCGATCGTGTAGAACTTCAAATGTTTCTCTGCGATCGTCTTTTTTAGTGAATTCGGCAGGCACGTCTCCATCTCCTTTAAGTTCCAGGGCGAATTTAAGACAAATATGCCGCCTTCACGAATCCCTTCCAAGAGATCGTATTTATCGACATAGGATGGTTGATGACATGCGATATAATCAGCTTTATCAATGAGATAGGAAGAATGAATCGGTGATTTCCCAAATCGAAGATGCGACATAGTGACCCCACCGGATTTCTTTGAATCGTACGCGAAATATCCTTGGACATACATATTGGTATTATCCCCGATGATTTTTATTGCATCTTTATTCGCACCAACGGTTCCGTCTCCGCCGATACCCCAGAATTTACAGCGAATCAAGCCCTCTGGTGCGGTATCAATCTGTTCTCCCACTAGTAGTGACGTGTTCGTGACATCATCGAGTATACCGATGGTAAAATGATTCTTCGGTGATGATAGTTTCAAATTATCAAACACTGCTTTCGCCATGGTGGGAGTGAAATCCTTTGAACCAAGTCCATATCTACCACCGACAACAACTGGATGCATGTTTCTGTCATGAAGTACGCTACAAACATCGAGATACAATGGCTCTCCGAACGCGGCGGATTCCTTTGTTCGATCAAGCACCGCTATTTTCTTGATTGTTTTTGGTAATGCCATGATGAAATGGTCAGCTGAGAACGGACGGTACAAACGGACTTTTATTAATCCAACTTTCTCGCCTTTCTTATTAAGGTACCCAACGGTTTCCTCTGTGATCTCACAACCTGATCCCATCATCACCACAACACGATCAGCATCCGGTGCACCAACATAATCAAACAGATGATAGGCCCGCCCTGTTAAATTCGCTACCTTTTTCATTTCTCCTTCAACAATATCGGGGATCTTTTGGTAGAACGCATTAGCCGCCTCAGTTACCTGGAAATAAATATCAGGATTTTGTGCGGTACCTCGCTGATGAGGATGTTCCGGATTTAGCGCACGCAATCTGTGCTTCTTAATAGCATCCCAGTTCGCAAGTTTCTTCATATCCTCATAGTCGATCATCTCGATTTTCTGAATCTCATGGGATGTGCGGAATCCATCGAAGAAATGGAGGAATGGAACACTTGTTTGTAGGGTGGAGAGATGTGCAACTAAGGCCAAATCCATGATTTCCTGGACTGAGTTCGAAGAAAGAAGCGCAAACCCAGTTGCTCTGGTTGCCATAACATCTTGATGATCACCAAAAATCGACAACGCTTGTCCTGCGAGAGCACGACCACTCACATGGAATACACAGGGCATCAGTTCTCCTGAGATCTTATACATGTTTGGGATCATAAGCAGTAAACCCTGAGAGGCTGTAAAGGTCGTCGCACAAGCTCCCGCGGAGAGTGCTCCATGAACCGCGCCAGCAGCCCCACCCTCGGATTGCATTTCCGATACCTTGAGTTCCTGACCGAAAATGTTTTTCCTTCCATGAGCAGCCCATGCATCAACCTCTTCACCCATCGGGGACGATGGAGTGATAGGGTAGATCGCAGCGACGTCGCTAAACGCATATGCGACATGTGCAGCAGCAGTATTTCCATCAACACTTTTTAGTGTAGCCTTTTTCATATTGTTTTTTGTTTCCATCGTAGTTTGTTGTTTGGTCATGAAAAACACCTCATGAGAAGAATATCTCATTTTTTTCTATGGAAAATCGTAAACCAACTAACCGGTATCCGGGTTTGCTAGATAAATATTTGGTTATCAGGAGAAATTGGTTATAAACTCCAATACTCACTGAGGTATTGTTTCAGCTGGTTTACCGTGTTTTGTACTTGCTCTGGATCTGTATCAGGTAACTCCTCTTCTTCTAAGAAATCCTTGTTTCCAAGGAGTCCACAGATAACATTATAGTATGAATTAATGCAAGCGATACTATTATACCCACCACCGAGGAGAACAAGAAGCTTCTGGCAGGTTTCTTTTGAGAGCTCTGCGATGTGTTTCGCGAGTTGATAGTAGGTTTGATAGGTGAGATTGAGGTCTGCAAGAGGATCAGCGTGATGCGTATCAACACCAGCTTGATACAGAATAATCTCAGGCTGGAATTGTCGTGTGATTGGCGGAACGATCGCTTTAAAAGCTTTCAGATAACTCACCCCGCCGGTTCCTGGAGGGAATGGGAGATTCACCGTATATCCTGCAGCGTCTTCCCGGCCGATGGTTTCGACACGCCCTGTGCCTGGGTATAACGTCCGTCCATCCTGATGAAAGGATATGTTCAATACGGTTTTATCATTAATATAGATATCCTGGGTTCCGTTCCCATGGTGGACATCTAAATCGATGATCAGAAATCGTTTCAGTTTGTGTTTCTTTCGGAGATATTCGATGGTTATCGCGATATCATTGAAAAAGCAAAACCCTGAGGAATGCCCTTTGCTTGCATGGTGAAAACCGCCTAAGGGATTGATCGTGATTTCGAATCCCTCGAAGAGTTTTTCTCCCGCGCATATGCTGCCTCCTGTTGCAAGACTTGCGATTTCAAAAATTCCTTTCGGAGCGGGTGTATCCTCTGAAAGCCATCCGCCGGTCTGGCTGAGTTGTTTTACATGCTCTATGTAGGAGAGATCATGTACTGCAAGCAAATCTGCTTCGGTTGCTTTTTTCGGGGTGAAAACCTGGAACAAAGAAAGAAGGTTTTTTTCTTTCAAGAACGCCATTGTATTCTTTGGTTTATCACCGATGAGTGGATGATCAACCCCGAGGTCATATTTGTTGTAATCTTCATGATAGATAATCGCGTGTTTCTTCATCGAGGAGAGGAAAACCATAATGATTTGAAAAACATTCCTCTTTGGTTTTTGCCATAGAACCGTTTATTTCGTTAAATAGTTAAACCAATCCCTTAATACATTCTCGCTACTCAGACAACTAATCTAATAATAGACACTTTTATTTTTTTGTCTTTTTATTCGGTTACATATTAGCACAAAGGATGCTGTTCAAAGGATATGTGTAAGTGCAGGGGGAAGAGATCTCTATAAAAGATTAGTGATACGGTAATGATTGACGGATGATGAAAACAAGTAGTGCCGTTAGAAGGAATATTATGATCACATGTCCAGTGGTATTTGTGTCCTGTTCATAGATTTTTTCTTTTACGCTTCATCTTTCTATACCTTGTTGTTTTCTCTACGACGTCTACAGGCTCATATGGGGGCCTCTTTAACTCCGTCTCCAGCCTCCCCAACCAGTCCTCAAGCCTGTACACCTTCTCATGGAATTGCGCTCTCTTATGTGCTTGTTTATACGTCAACCCTTTCGTCTCCATCAATTCCAGTTCGAACTTCTCATGCCCCTGAAGAATACGCTCCCTTCGTTTGGGGTCGTCATACACGTTCTTTCGTATCCAGATCTCATTTTCTGGTATTTTATGTCGAAGACTGACAGGCAATTCGTTTTCTGGAAGCAATCCATGCAGAGCGATATAGTCTCCCATCACCGATTGTGGCTTCACCTTCACGATAAAAGGCAGGGTTTCTTTACCACGACCATATGGATCATACCGCTTTGTATAGTCTCTTTTTTTTGTTTCGCTCTTCTTCTTTTCTGTTGGTCGATTATTCCTTCGTTCCATTCAAAAACTCTCCAAATGAAAACTATACGAACGTTAAAAATGCATCGTCGAATTCTTCAGCAGTCTAAAAACGTGTCAATCGTCGGCTAAGTTTATAAATAAATATGGAGGAAACCATGTAAACTTTTGTGTTGTCGATAAAAATAGAAAACCCATACAACATATATTCATTACTAACATTTTACAAGATGAAAATGATCCTGAACAATCTGCCACAATGATAGTAAACGAATATCGATAAATGCCTCAGAGATACCTTTCTTTACTGAATAGGCATTCCTCGTAGTAATAACAAATTTCTTATACCAATATTTACACAAAAATTAAATATATGATACGTATTAACATTACACGGGGGAAGAGAGTATGAGAAAAAAAATAATTGGCATATTTGTTTGCATGCTGTTGATTACCACCATACTACCTATAACAGTGATGGCTGGTGATGAAAAAAATCCTGAAATAAAAGATAAAACAGGAGATATTTTATTCAAACATGCGGATATCATATCTGTATGGTTCCACGAGGATAGTAATAATCCTAATTATCTGTATGTATCCTTCAAGGCGAGGGACCTAATAAATAGAACACAGACACTTGAAACAATTTATGTTGTAGATTGGGGGTTTCGTGGTAATACCTATTCTGTAGACTTCCATGTTTTTCCTTATGGTGTTTCAGAGTTCTCTTCTGGTAAATGGAACCTCGACGATAATGACTATGAGTCTTTTGTTATATGCAATGGCATCTTTGATATTGATAACAATATCATAACTTGGATAGTACCAAAAGATGCGATTGGAAATCCTCACTCGGGAGATCTATTAACTGAACCATTTGCAAGTACACATCTTCGATTTCCATTTAGTTCAACCATGCCTCATTGGGATTTGTTTAGGGATCTTTCGTGGAATGCTTGGTACAGAAAAGATTACAGTATACAATTTTAAAAGGATATCTTTATTATACTATCCTTATACGGGTGAGAAGTACGAAAAAAATTTCGTAGAGAAACAGTCCGTAGCAGATTGTATTTTTCTTTTAGTTTTATGAAGTATTATTCCATCAACTGCTGAAAAAATGGAAACTCTATTTTGTCGACAATAAAAGGAAATATCTTCTATATTGTTGGGAATGGATCTGGGAATTCTACTAAGATTCAGGATGTGGTCAATCCTACGAGTAATGGAGATACCGTTTTTATGTAACCTGGATTATACGTTAAAATGTGGATATTGATAAGATTATCAATCTCTTCAGAGAAGATCAGAAATATAACCATTATTGATGGAGGTAAGAATCACTCAAAACATGAGTTCCCTCAAGGGCAGTAATTTTTAATGAGAAAAACGAGTTATAAACAATCGATTTTTCTCGTAAAATTGATTTAATATTGTTACGAATGTTTTGAAAATTTTGAGAAAATTTACGAGATATTTGTTACAAATGTTATACAAAATAAAGCAAAATTTAAAAATACAGTGAAGTTACATATTATTGCGGAGACGGAGGAAAGGTATTGATTTCATATATATCCCCTAAGTTTTTTTCCTTTCCCCCTCCTTATCAAGAATGAGAAACGGAGGAAAGGTAATGAATCTACTTATCCTTCACATTTTTCCCTTTCCTCCGAGATCATAAAATCTATATCACCATACTACCGATGCGCACAAAAACATATGGTTACGTTCTTAGATAGATAGGTTTTTTTAGGAAGAATGAAAAATAAACAAACACATGATTATTTAATCGGCAGTATTTTCACCTTCTAAATCAGGAAACTTTGCAATCAAAGGCACCTCAAATGTATACAAACAATCAGAACATTGCCAAGTTGGATTTTCGTTATCTGTCCGATTTATAAAAGTAGATTGACATCTTGGGCAAACCTCAAATATCATTTTTTGTAAATCCATTATTTTCACAACGTTTTTTATAATATTATTCCATCTTATAAAAGCATCTCTTTAGGGGTGCCCTTCAATAATTGAAAAACCGATCTGTAAAAATGGTCTTAAGGTTATGTTTTTAAAGAAGGAATTGATTTAAAATTATATCAGGCGGTAAAGGAAATGAAAAAGCAATTAGTAATCATCGGAATCCTTGCTTTACTTTTTATTGTTGGATTAAGTGGATGTGAACAAAACAGTAATACATCAAATCCTGATGAAAACAAGTTCGTAGGAACATGGCAAAATACTACAAGGAATATTACCAGAACAATTAGTTTATCCTCCGATGGTTCATGTTCATTTTCAAATTTCACTGGAACATGGTATTTACAGAATGGTATATTTATTATGAACTTCCCAGATTCATATTTGACATATAGATTTAATTATCTTTTTTCAAACAATAATAGAACTCTGTCTCTTTCTTCCGCGGTAGGTAGTAGTATAACTCAGGTTTTTACAAAACAATAAATGAAGTAAGAGGAAAGCCTATATTACCTAAAGGTTGGTATGATGTTTGAAAGGACTATACTCTTACGCGTAGCCTCCTATCTTTAGGCTCGGATCTCCTATAAGAAGGAATTCTTCGACAGTAAAGAGATCACCTGGGATATTGGTAATGTAAGCATTCTGTGCTTTTGTCAACATTTGTGACACTGTTTCACTAGTTGAATATGCTCGCCAAAAATGGAGAGACAGACCACCAGCACCGGAATCTGTACCCCCAAAGGCCGTTCGAGTAGCACCGATAGTTGCGATAGCCCCACCGTTACTCTTTTTAACTATACACCAAGCAAAGGTGGGAAAAAGCCGAGACGCAATCGTACTAAATTTATTGACAAACAACTGCAAACTTGGGCTTGCATAGCCGATAAGTTCAGCGATATTGAAATCAAGTTTTGCTGTGAGACACGCGTCAAAGAAGATAATGGGGAGTTTATTTCCATTGGTAGCGCCTAAAAGATGGTTTGTATGATAAGGAACCCAGGTATCACTATTTGGAGGATGGGTAGCAACTCCTATTTCGAAACCATGGCCCGCGTAGTCAATAAAGCCCGCACCTTTGTTTATGGCCTGGTTTAGCGACTTTGCATTAAAGGTGCCATCAGAAGTCCATAAAATTGTCGGTGTAAAATCGGACATGATTTGTTCTGTTATCAGATTTTTTTCTTCACCTTCATTTCCACCCCAACCTGGAAACGTATCTCCTCCGACGAGAATGATGTTCTTGAACCAGCTTGCTCCATAGGTTTTTGTTTCATAGTTAATTATCTTATTAACAACTGTTTGAACCTCTGCATTCGTTCCACATGGTAAACGACCTATGTTGACATCCGGGTAAAGATCGACACCGTCGATGTCGAAAATCTGCTCCTGGGTATAACGAACCTCTCCGAACTTATCATTATTATTTCCATCCCAGCTACAAAAATCGCCTGTAGCGTTGTAAATATCTGCATAATAAAGATCAGTTATTAGATCACCTTCCCAGAAGCTTGCGTAAGTCGTTCTGATAGGTAATTTATCAACACTACCAACAAGAAGAACATAGTCAATTCCCAAGGTTTCAACAGCATCTTTTATAAAATATTTTATTTTTTCAGCGTTATCCCGACCGCTATATCCAGAATATATCTCTTCGGTTGTCTTCAGGATAGTATTAACACCCATACTGATCTTGTGATTAATCAGCGGTTGTAGTTCGTTTAAAAATTCAGATGGGGATATAATGACGAGATCATATTGATCAGAAAACACTGTTGGAGTCGCAGGTTCTTCATAGGTCACTTGAATTTCAGCATTTTCACTATAATAAATAATGTTGTTCGCAGGAGATTATCTAATGGGATGAAATTGTACGGCAAGATAGATGACGTGTTCTTTTCCATCTAAACCTGCTCCGACGGTATAACTATAACCTGTTGCTGGATACAACTCTGCACTTTCATATGTTGTCAAGTTTTTTATCAGGTCGTTTCCCATCGTCATATCCAATGGAATCTGTCCTTCGGTAGGTTTTACTTCTTTTGATAAACTCAGCTCTTTTGTATCAGAAAAACTCACATCAACACTACTAATTTGTGTGTTAAATGGAAAGGTAAACACCTTTGTTAAAATAGGTAGCATAGGTTTCCCAGAATCTGAAAGAGAAGCTGTTGCTTCCTCGAAACTTACTGTAACGTATTGACCCTCATCTTTAATAACTGGTTTCGAAATGGCAATCGATTCTATCTTGATTTTCATATCATTGGTTTTGCCATTGGTTATGACAACAGCCCCTACGCCACTGAGAACTAAAATTCCTACTATATACAATGATAATAATTTCTTCATATTATTGACCCCTTTTTTCTTAAACCTTCTTATAGTAACGTTTAGTATATAGCCTTTTCGCAATTTTTATTCGAGTTTTTATTTATAAACAAACTCATCATCTAGATTTATTTAAACTATGAAAACAAGAGATTTTATAGTATTACCCTGTCGGACAGGGCTAAAATAATCCTACCCAATTCTCTCTTTTTTCTCCTCTTTTTCTATCTATTACATATAAGCACAAAACATGAGTTGCTGAAAATATATTTTTAAAGAAACAAGATCATTTGGCGTATCTAAATGAAACCAGTCTCCTGATTTTTGTAACTAGTAATAATTCCTTTTTTCTTATAGAAAACAATTATATATGTGACATGTATTAGTATTCTATAAGGGGAAATAAAAATTATGAAAAAAATTATACCAATTATAATAGTGGGTATTTTAGTCCTCAGTGGACTAGGGGCAGCTGCGATCACCACGAACGTCTCTTTTAAATCATCAATGATCATGAAAAACGAGGCATCATCGATTCTTTTTTCATCACAACCAATACAAGTTGAGAAAAATGGGTTTGTAGAACTCGAGATGAATGGTGCGACAACACAGTTACAGGAGCCAAATAAACCGGTGTTGCCTATTTATGTGAAAACGTATCAGATTCCTTTCGGATCGACCAATATCCAGGTGACCTGTAGCCCTCAAGAC
>CABMCU010000136.1 GCA_902384685.1 uncultured archaeon
AACGAACCTTCCCATGTGTCCTCATGTGGAAAACGAGGAGGACTAGACATGAACGAGGGTCCTATTGCTCCATCTTCTCGGGATTGGTCTACCCCTCAGCGTCGTTGTTATCAACGTATTAAAAGCGGTTTAACCTGGCATCAAAAGGAAATCTTGAGATTTCTGACATTGGGTTCTGCCCCGGATATGAAGCGGTCCCAACAAGAATCTTTTCGAGCGTTGAAGGAACGATTAAAACGAGTGACGGTCTCAAAACTCTATAACGATGGCTATATCAGTAAGGATCAACTCGTAACGCATTATTCAGGGAAACCTCTCGGCTATAGCCCGCGACTTCACTACATCAATATCCGCACGGATGAGGGGCCAGATGGTGTCCTGCATATCCTCTATTTTGGAGATTTCATTCCTCAATCATGGTTAAAGGATACCTGGTTCGAATTGACAGGAAAATGCAAATCCGCCTATATCCGGATGTGTAAACAACCGACCTATGATGAGAAACGATTAGCTCGATACTGTATCGATCAATACTGCGCTGGACAAAGTGATTATCTTCGGTTCTCCTGTTCTAAGGATTGGGTCTATCCTGGTTTCGTGAAACACTACAATATCCTAAAATGCGATTGTAAAGATTATTCCCATGCGATAGGCGAATGTTATGGTAGGCCTGTATATCGACTCAATATGGAACAATTAATCGAGAAATGGAATAAATGGCTATCTTATCATGGAACACTAACATTTAATAAATTCAGGGGAAATCCTCTCCTGGAAACTGAATTAATGATTTTTGATGACCATTTAATAACGTGTTCTTAGAAAACGAATTTTTTTTGTGTGAATCATATGATAAAAAGAAAAAAGATGATAAGGTGAGCTGGTTATTGTTTTGGATGTGCCTCAAAGAATTCCCAAATCAGATTGGTTGCTGAAATCTCACTATCAGGATTATCCATAGGATTTCCAGGCCAACAATGCCCCCCACCAACTGTTGTATAAAGGACAACTTCTGTTGCATTCTCCCCATTTGTATAGGTTCTTCTTATGATTTTTCCACTCTCGCTTGTCCAGATTTCTGGTGTCGGAATACATCCATTATATTCCACCCAAAAAGCTATTAATTCATTCACTGATGGATTCTTCCACTGACCATTTGAAGTATTATTATCATAAGGAACATTTACATCGGCTGTGCCGTGAAAAGCTATAACTGATACAGGATTCTTTGGGGGTGGTGTATAATACATTGGATACTCTCCAAAATATCCATAACCAATCGAACCGGCAACAGGTGCTATCGCTGCAATGATATCTGAGAGATACGTTGCAACGGAGTATGCCATAAATCCTCCATCCGATATTCCTGCAACATAGATTTTGCTGGAGTTGATATTAAATTTTTGTTTCATTGTATCAATTAGTTTCCGGATAAATCCCATATCATCAACATATTTGAATACCCAATGAGGGTAATACTCGAAATCCCATCCATATGTAAGATAAAATGGCCGTAATTTTCCAGTATACACATACGGGCCAAATCCAGTATCGAGCAATACTTTTTGTATAGGATAGACAACAATAAAACCTTTTTCATCTGCTTTCTGACTGAAATTCGTATAAAACTCTATATTATTACGGAAAAAATACGCAAACGGGTATAAAAAGGAATACCCGCCATTACCATCTAGAATAAAAACCAAAGGAACTGGTTTTGATCCATCATAGTTTGGTGGGACGTGAAGTAAATAAGAGCGAATAGCTCGACTTGCATTCCCAGCAATCATAAATTTAATGCTCGTATTATTTTCCAACCAGATTTTATTATTTCCTAAATATAATGGTATTATCTCCTTATTTTTCAAAATATTAAGTTCTCCCATGACTGGTACAACACTTGTTGCTATCATCAGCATACATACAAAAATTCCTATGATTTTCCTTCTCATGTTTCCTTTCTCCCTTTTTCTATAGATATATTTCTATTTAATAACCCTACAATGCAATAAAAAAGATATTCATTTCATCAGAGGCAACTTTCCCTGATGCAGTATATGCATAAACTTCCACGCTATGTGCCCCAATAAGATAATGCCAATAATAGTAAATTCTCCATTCGTAGTGTGGTGCAGATCCAAATTGCCAATTTTTCGAATATCCGTCAACACAGAAAACGACACAAGTAATATCATCATACGGAGCTACATCAACGTTCAACTTTGGATAGCCAGCTACAATAGTTCTTACTCCAAGATTGAGATATGGCGGCAGATTCTTAAAACGAAGGTGGAAAAGAGGAAGGTTGAAAAAATAGAAATATCCAGGGATTGGCTTTGTGATGATGACTTGAAGTTCCAGAGGCGTACTTGCGAGTTCTGTGATAACTGCAAGTGTGAGTTTCGTTTCTTTGATAAGATATGTGAAATTGACTTTATCAATAGTATCATTTGGTGTATGACCAGGTTGTTGGTCCAAATCAGTATGAAGAAACCTGGTGGCATCAAAACCATAATTAATAAAAAAATCTTGATCAGAATCTTCAGAATTTGGATATACGATAACCCTCATGTTTGTCTGATTCAGATATAATGTATTTACCGTTGTTATAAAATCTCCAAGCCATTTTGATCGTTCAGGTACGAAAACCTGGAAGATTCGCCCGCCTTCCGTAGTAATGGCATATCCAATCTGGTCGAGATTGATAACTGCAACGATATTATCACCTCGTTGGGACGCATCACGTGCATACATACGACTTCCATAGATCCCAAGTTCTTCTCCATCAAATGCAATGAAACGAATGGTATACGGAAACGAATGCTGACTCAAAATCTTCGCAGTCGCAAGGACTGCTGCTACTGCTGCTCCATCATCTAGTGCACCAGGTGCATCAGGAACCGTATCATAATGAGCACAGAGAATGTATTCTGCTGTACTATTCACATCAGTTCCAGGGAATGTTGCTACAACATTTTTACCATCATAACCAGCAAGGTGCCATTCATGATAATCGACATCAAGTCCCATCTCATCAAACGTGGAATAAAGATATTCTGCAGCACGAGTGCAATTCATTGATCCGGTAACGCGTGGTCCAAATGCAACTAAACCAGCGAGGTATTCATAAAGAAGTGATTCGTTCACCTGCTGCATTATATCAATAATCTGGGAATCGGGCGATGTCAATGGTTGCAACGCAGGTCCTGCTTTTGTAGGAATGCTGGCAAATCCAGTAATTATTAATATTCCTACTACAAAAATTCCTATGATTTTCTTTCTCATATTTCCTTTATCCTCCCTTGAAAAAATGGGTTCTCTCGGATTTAATATCTTATGGTTGAATATAAATGTTTGGAACAGATAAAAATCAGAGGAATCAGAAGCAATTGACACGGTTTTACTGATTTCTCGTTTCTTATGAATTTCAGAGTTGGTAAATAATGATATTTATTTCATCAAATGCAGCTATCCCTGATGTAGTGTATGCATAGACTTCTATACTGTGTCTCCCAACAATAAAAGAAAAATCCCAAGTTCTGATTCTCCATTCGTAATGTGGTGCGGATTTATATTGCCAAACTTGTTCATTTCCGTCAATACAGAATAAGACGTATTTGATATCATCATACGGGAACACATCAACATTCAACTTCGCATAACCAAGGATAACAGGTATACCTGAAAGGCTATATAAAAAATCAGTATCAAAATTAAGCCGGAGAAGTGGAAGATTTAAAAAATAAAAGTACCCATGATAAGGTTTTGTGATGATGACTTGAAGTTCAAGTGGTGTGCTTGCGAGTTCTGCCACAACAGCGAGTAAGAGTTTCGTTCCTTTTGTAAGGTAGGTCCAATTGATTCGATCAGAGGTATCAAAACGCGTATGATAGGCATCATCCAAATCATAATTTAATGCCATGACTGCATCAAACCCGTTATTTATGAATGATTGATGATCGGAATAGATTGAGTTCGGAACTATTTCAACCGCCATGTTTATCTGATTCCGATATACTGTATTTACCGTTGTTATAAAATCACCGAGCCATTTTGATCGTTCAAGACAAAAAAATCGGATGGTTTGTCCGCCCTCCGTCGTATTGGCATATCCAATATATTCTGCATTGATGACTGCAACGATATTATCACCTCGTTGGGATACATCACGTGCACAGCAATAACTTCCATAAACCGCCTGTTCTTCTCCAGAAAAAGCAATGAAACGAATGGTATACGGAAACGAATACTGACTTAGAATCTTCGCAGTCGCAAGAACCGCTGCCATCCCTGATCCATCATCATTTGCACCAGGTGAAAAAGCAACAGTGTCATAATGAGCACAGAAAATGTATACTGCTGTACTATTCACCTCAGTTCCAGGGAGTGTTGCGACAACATTTTTACTAAAATAACCATTATGGTACCATTTCTGAAACTCGACGTCAAGTCCCATCTCATTAAATGTGGTGTAAATATATTCTGCTGCACGTCTGCAATTCCTTGTTCCAGTATAGCGTGGTCCAAATGAAGTGAGATGAGTGTTGTACTCATAAAGAAGCGATTCGTTCACCTGTTGAATCATATCAATAATCTGGGGATCTGGTGATGTCAATGGTTGCAACGCAGGTCCTGCTTTTGTAGGAATGCTGGCGAATCCAGTAATTATTAATATTCCTACTACAAAAATACCTATGAGTTTCTTTCTCATATTTCCTTCGTCCTCCCTTGAGAAATAGGTTCTCGAGCATTTAATATCTTGTTGTTGAATATAAATGTTTGGAAAAGATAAAAATCAGAGGAATTAGAAGCACGTGACACGAGTTTTAACATAAAATGAGAAAAAGAAAAAGGAGAAATAGGGTTTAGGCTAGTGTTTAGGTGTACCCATAGGTTTTGAAGCAGAAATCATACTTTAGAAATGACGTCCAAATAAAACCAGCATTATTACTAACCCACATCATGCCATTCGTATATGGTGTGTTAGTGCCATATCCCCAATAATAATAGTTTAATTTATCGCCAGCATATGTTCTCAAAATAAGATAATATGTAGTACCTGGAATTACGGTCAGGTCATTGAACTCAAAATGAACCCAGTTGGTCGTTGTGGGTATTTCAGCAGCAGGTTTTAAGGCAATCACTTGATCAGGTCCAGTAGGAGAACTGCGGATTGATAGCACCAGATCAGAGGAAAGAGTATTAGTTCTACCAATATATACTTCCGCATGAGTCAACCTGGTTGCGGTTGGAATAAATGATTGCCCAAGCCAGTTCACACCATAAAAAGAGTACTTGTTCGTATACTTGGTTTGCTGTTGATCCAATACCTCAGTGGGGATCACCGTCACATCAATTGTAACCATACCAGATCCACCGTTTGAACTAACGCTCACTGGACAATTGTACGAACCAGGGCTCAACCCCGTAGTATCAATATTCACAGTGATCGTATCATGTTCACCAGTGGAATCACCAGTGGTTGGTGTCACAGTCACCCAACCGCTCGATTCACTGAAGCTATATGTTAATGTTCCTGCCCCACTATTCCAAATATCAAAACTCGTTGAACCAGTGTGACCAGCGGTCATGACACCAAAATCATGAGATGATGGGGCAAAGGAAAGAACTGGGGTTGGTGTTAGTTCTTGAACCGTTACGGACGTTGTGAACGTGTTTTTCACGTCTTCATTGTCAGTGACCGTTAACGTCACCATGTATTCGCCATTTGTATAGTAGCAGTGGATCGGGTTTTGCAGATTAGAGTAGTATCCATCCCCGAAGTCCCACCACCAAGAAACAATAGTACCATCAGAGTCTGTAGATGTATCGGTGAAATGAATGATTGAAGTGCTGGTTGGATCGTCTGGAGTGTAAGTAAAATCTGCGACTGGTGGAAGATTATAATGAACTTTTGCAACAAAAACATCTTCTTCTCCATTGCTTGTGACAACAATATTATTAAACGACGCAGTATAACAAAACCACCCGGTTATATAAAAGTCATTATTAGAATAACCACAAACCCCATAACCAACGCTATTCTCAACTCCTGAGGGTTGTGCCGTCCACAACAAAGCACCACTACGATCCAGTATAGCTACAAAAACATTCTGTCCATCCATATGTCCTGTTACATAGACGTCATCACTGGAATCCACATAAATATCATAGCCCTCAGCGTCTCCGGCTACTCCTGTCGCCCAGACCCAATTATGGCTGCTGCTATCCAGTTTTGCAACAAAAAGACCCCCATTTTCGATATGAAATAAATCAAAATAACAATCACTTTCGCAGTACCCGGTAACATAGACGTTACCCTGAGAATCAAGGGTTATACCCTGACCTCTTTCTCTGTCACCTTCACGTGATTTTGCTGCCCACAGCCAAGTGCCACTGCTATCGAGTTTTGCAACAAAAACATCTTGATCAGTGGTTGAGAACTGCATTGGACCAACAGCACCCGAAAAATAACCTATTACATAGACATCCCCATTGGAATCAACACTGATGTCTGAGCCGCGTGCAAAACCAGGGTATGGATCTGGAAGTGACATTGTTTGTGTCACCCACAACCAAGTACCACTGTTATCCAATTTTGCGACAAAAGCTTCTATTGTTGAATGAATACTTGAGACATAATGAGAACCAAACCATGCCTCAGTTTGGAAATATCCTGTTATATAGACATCGCCATTGGAATTAACACCAATACCACAGCCCTCGTCATTAGAATCTCCTCCTGCTGTTGTTGCCCATACCCAAGTACCACCGCTATCCAGTTTTGCAACAAAAACATCCTCTCCGCCGCTGTGGCTCACGAATGGTCCATAACTACCGAATGTAACCGTTTCAGTAAATACTCCTGTTACATAGACATTGTCATTGGAATCGACACAAATATCTGAACCTTGTATATGAGGAGGTTCTATAAATCCAGTGGATTGTGCCGCCCACAACCACGTACCAGTGCTATCTAGTTTTGCCACAAAAATACCAGTCAATCCTCCCGCATCAAGCAGAAAGTCTCCAAATGAAACAGTACCCGTGAAGAATCCTGTTACATAGATGTTGCCACTCGAATCAGTACATATAGCATAACCTGTATCCCAAGAAGTCCCTCCTACTTGTTTCACCCATAACCAGTTTGAATCTGCAAAGATATTTGGTAGGGCACAAATGGCAATCAACAGCATACAGACAATTATACCAATTATTTTCTTTTTCATTTTTTTCCTCCATTTTATTTCTGGCACCCAGTACAAAACAGTCTCTTCTTTTCTCCATGTCTTCGCATAAAAAGCCTGTTCCTCCTTACCATGCATCATCAAATTTCTAGATATAAATGTTATGAAAAAAATAAAGATAAGGTATATGTTACAAACATAACATAACACTTTTTTGAAAAAGGAGGATATGTTACGGAATTCCATGACTCGCCTAACCACACAATATTTTTTTCATATCGGTGCTTTTTTTCAACTTTATAATAAACCTTGGATTTTCTTTAAAAATATTCCTTTATGGAATCAGAAGCAAGTGACACGGATTTAAACATCAAAATAAGAAAAAGAATAAAGATGATTAGTTGAGCTGGTTATAGTTTTGGATGAGTTTATCATTCTGATGGTGGGCCATGTAAAATCTCTTCCTCAATTGAAATAATAACATCTAAGATGTCTCTCATGTCGTTCATGATTGATATTTTTGCTGGAATTCTAAAAGTTGGAGTATAATATAGTTCATATGCTTTCCATGAAAGAAAAGCCCAGATATCTGCTTCAATTTCGAGGAGGTCTGCCTCAAAAGATGCATTTATGGACCAATCTACATGTTCCCTTAAATATTGAGACATATCAAGTTTTTCAGCATAACTCCACCAGCATGCATCTGATACCGTGGAAAAGTAGCCAGATCCACTAATTTTATCATAGATACTGAACAATACTATATTTCTGATGTTGTAACTGTGTTTTAACCATTCTAAAGCATGCATTCCCAAGAAAGGTTTAAATTTCTTAACGCCCCCCATTTTATATCTTATAAATTCTTTATCATACACTTTTGCATTTCCCATCATTCTCTGTATATTCCGAGCATGGGCAAGTTCAAAGGCGTCCTTTTTTAGTAAAGGTTTTTCACTTGTATCTACAAATATTTCAAAAAGATATTTTTTATCAGAAGATACTACTAAAGCATTTTTTAAGGAATCAATTGGGATCCAAATATATGCACCACTACTCAATAAGGTATTATTACCCACAGGTGCAGCTGAATCATGAACACTGACTGTGTGATTAGTTTCATTATACCCTGAAAGCACTATCGTATGAGGTGAGTGTGCCAACACGTCGCCTGGTTCGTAATATGGTAGTTTATCCTGATATATCTCAGTTGTCACAGGTATATCTTTAGAGATATTTTCTTTGACAGAGGTCCAATATATTTGCCAGTCGTCATTCACATTCCAATAACTATAATTTAAACCATAAATATCTGCAAGAAACTGTCTATCCTTCGCTTCTGAAGATATTAATGCACCCCATATACCTAAACAAGGATATCTTACCACATATCCGAATGAGTATCCAACACCTGAATTAAAACACACCTCAAAAAGAGAAGTATTTAATCCATAATACTGAAATATCATTGTAATCGAGGCATATATACAATAATAACGATCTCCTTGACACACATAAGGAATATTTTCAATAATATGACTATCTGGAATTTCTACTGTTGTTGAATTCTTTCCATCACTCTGACATATCGTGCTACTGACTGGTATAACACATGTTGTCATCATCAGCATACACACAAAAATTCCTATGATTTTCTTTTTCATGTTTCCTTCGTCCTCCCCTTAAAAATGGGTTCTCTAAGATTTAATATCCTGTGGTTGAATATAAATGTTTGGAGCAGATAAAAATCAGAATTAGAGGCATTAATATGGTTTTAATTCATTGGGTGTTAAAAAAATATTGCACAAACAATGTCAGGAGTAAGAATACCGATTTTTCTATGATCAGTAAAGACTACATAACCATCCTTTAAAATTTCAGTTTCTATATGTCCATTGTAAAATTGTATATGAAAAACCTTTATACATGTAAAGCGATAAATGCCGGGCAACTCATCCAATTTATCTTTGATTAACCCAATATATACATCTTTTACCTTTGCTAGTGAATTATACAGGTCAGTATCATCAATATTATCTGTCACTAATTTTCCACTTACACAAGGTAAAACACCAGCACACAGGAATAGAAGTATTATTCCAGTTCCCAATCCTTTCTTCAACACATTATTTTGCATAAGTTTTTCGTCCTCCCCTAAAAATGGGTCCTAATGAATTAAATATCCCCTCACCATTATTAATATCTTTTCAATTGAATTATTCGCAACAAATGTAACAAAGGTTGACAAATCTAAATTCATCTTGGTATTATTATTCGTGATTAGTGCTTTCGGATTTAACAAAAGGGATGGGGGGTGGGTGGGGACGATGCGAAAGCACGTCCCACCCCATTCGCTGATTTAAACAAACGATAATTAAAAGACTCACACCACTGCCTTCATCGATCAATAACATGCTAAATATCGTTGGCGGGGGACCCATCGCTATGGGTAGCCCGGCGTAAAGCCAAAACACTACTCTGTGGCTCACGAAATACTATCACCCGGCCCCCTCAAGAGGGGCCTCTAATATTCTATAACATAAAAACTAACAATGTTCATTACTTGTTTATTAGTATCATAACTGCACGTTTCTCCTAAATTACTATTTAAAAATGTTGGTTGTTTTAATCCTTCACAGGAGCTGCACTTCTAGCTATAAAAATAAGCTCTTGACTACATTGATGTTGGGGTAGTGTTTTTAGCTTTTTAATGGTACTTTGTTTTACATTAAAGAACTGCATAATCCATGCAAACAATCCCATTGGGATATTATCCCAATCTATCTTTTTAAATTCTGTCGTCGATGTCAAACGTCTATTAAAATTTGCTTTAAACTTTTCCGCTTCTTGTTTGTCAGGTTGAATATTTTTCATCCAACCCTCCGTTTGTATCTTATCAATTACAAATGCTGTTATTTGGATCACATTCAATAATTTTAACATACTAGGTTTTTTATCCTTGTGATACTCTATTAAATTTCTAAAAGAATCATTATTTAAAAGTGAGTTAATCGATTCGAGTTCATCTTTATCCAATTTGATATATTGAGATATTTCATCTAGTAATCCTTTCGTTGTTGATCTCCACTTTCTATCAATATGTTCAAAGTAGCCTTTCTTGAAGTAATCAAATAGATACTTTGTAATCTTTTTTTCACGATAACCATAAATGATTTTTTGTAGTTGATAACTTGATTTCCAGTCCTTATAAGCAGCAATATATATTTTTTCAGGCAGTCTCTTTAAAGACAATAATTCACCTTCCTTTAATCTAGAAGGAAATTCTTATTGAATGGGGATATTTGCTTAAAAATCCCGATATGAACATATAAATAACGTGCTTGATTAAACTTTCGTGATAAAAAATTTAAATGGAGAAATCAATACCTCACTGCCTCAAAATAACAGGGTAGGAGGAATACAAAAAAAATGCGAAATTATCTCAGATATAGGCCTATCTCCATCGAGCATAACAAAGGACTTTATGTCTATGGAGGAAATATTAGGCCTTGAGAAGGTAAAATCTAGAACTGATTTTCCAGGTATATTGAATCCAACGAATGCAACATTTTCAGATATTGCTCTACATGGTTTAATCCGACAACGATTATCGAAAGGTACTGTAACACGCAATCTTCGGTATCTTCGATATATGGAAACACATGAAAAACCGGTTGATTTACACAATCCTACTTATGAAAATTGGCTTAACCATATTGATTATCGAGAACAGTTCGAGTTCAACAACTGCAAGGATGGAAAAGGTGTTGGAGCGATACGCCATGAATGGCAAGCTATTAGGATGCTGTTATCTGCCTATGGTATCCCCATTTGGCCCTATAAGACACCGCAACAAATAAACAAGGTAATGTTCGTTCCAATGCCTGAAACCGTTTATGACGTCATTAACATCGATTATACTGCGGATTGGTACAAGAATACTTTCGTCAAATATTATCTGACATTCAAATTCGTTATTGGATGGCGTCCCCCAAGTGAACCAGCATTTATGAAATGCTCATTCATTGACCTCGATAATGGGACCAATCTTATAAAAATCGTTGAACCTAAACGAAAATTTAAAGAACGATTGGTTGAACCAAAGGAAGTCCTTCTGAATACAAGACGGAAATCTCTGAAAAATTGGATTGACCATATTAGACCAAAGGTTGTTAGTCAATATTCAGATGATTACCTGTTCATCGACGAGGATGGAAAACCCTTCTGGAATGATGACAATCTCGGCGATAATCTACGGATGTATGTCAATCGTATCATTGAACCAAAGGTCTATGAAATATGTCCTGACTATTATCCCTATTGTGCCAGGCATTTCTCTGCTACTGCTCGATTGATACGAACGAAACTAGAAACCGGTGGCTATGACATCTATACTGTAAATGAATTCATGGGACATGAAAAGCTCCAAACGACTAAGGATTACGTCAAAAACGCCTCTCTTTATCAAAGACAGTTCAATTTCGATTGGATTTATCGTATCCTTAAAGCTGATATTAAAATAAGCAAGGAAAATACGGAAAAATCGAAAGAGGTTAAAAAAGAGGTCTTTCGACTGAATTTTCTCCGAGAGAAAAACACGCCGTCCGCCGGACTCGAACCGGCGACCGTTCGGTTAACAGCCGAGTGCTCTACCAACTGAGCTAGGACGGCAAAATTGTGTGCTTTGTATCGAATGAGAACAGTATTTTGTATTAAAAGGTTACTGGAAGAATCTTTTTTTCAGCTTAAAAGAATTTTATTATTTTTTCAAAAACAATATAATTTTTATATATTTACATTTTTTTCTTTATAGTATTAATCATAACATTTATCATTCAATGCTACTTTCGATAACATATCCCCGCTCGAAGAATTAAAGAAAAAATGATTTCACCAATAGTTATTTTCTAATGAATACAATAAAAATCAATATATAAACTTGCTATCTAAGATCTGAAGGCATATCAATATAATTGGAAGAAAACCTCCTATATATCATTCATTTATTTCAAATCATGACATCGACATTTCTACGTAGAAGTTGATAGATTTCCAATTTATTTGGTAAATCTTTAAATACGAAATAAGGATGATGCATCCTGTATGAATTATAAACAATTTAATAATAAAGTTATTGTCCGCATTGATAAAGGAGAAGAGCTTGTCGATGGCCTAAAAACGATTTGTAAAAAGCTTGATATCAAACTTGGGTCAATCATTGGAATCGGCTCAACAGATAAAGTCACGATAGGCCTCCTTAATACAAAAACAAAAAAATATCAGTTAAAAGAATTTACCGGGGATCATGAGATTGCGTCTCTTGTTGGAAATATTACCATGATGAATGGAGAGGTGTATCTTCATCTTCATCTGACTATTTGTAATGTTGAGCACAAGGCAATTGGTGGTCATCTGACGTCAGCGATAATTAGCGCGACATTTGAGGGAATCATTGATATCTATGAAGGCCAGGTCACTAGAGAGTACAATGATGATGTAGGTTTAAATCATCTAAAACTCTAGCAAACTTAAGTTTAAAAAATAGGTTTATAGGAAAAAAGGAGAGGGTTTCTGTGTAGTATCAACACAGTTTTAACTAACGTATTTTACACAAATTAATAACAACATCGTCGATTTATAGAAATATGTTCTAAATTGAGCAATAACGAGAACTAATGATTGTTTCTTCGTAATCACCGTTTTATTATATTTTTATAAAGAAAGAAAAGGAGAATGAAAGATAGAAGAATTTTAATATGATTTATTTATTGTTAAATGTAATTGGGGAGCGTGAAAATGCTACAAGGAAAGGTAATTATCAATTTTGAATATGATGAGAAGAAAGAAAAATGTAGTTGGGATCTGAAACAAGAAGGTAAAGATACTTTAGATAAAGATCATTTAGTTCTTTTATTTCAACATCTTGTTGGAGAACTTATGTCAGAGTAAAAATGACATATTAGTTACAAAATAATAGTAGCATAATTTTTTCATAATAATTAGGACTACCCCACCTAAATAAGGATCCTTGTCTGCATTCCTTAAAGATTTTTCAGAGGGATATCTTATTAAAGACCGATATGTTTTGAAATGGTAATATGGGAGATAGAAAATGGCAAAAAGTAGTAAAGATCAGATAGAACAGGATGAAAAAAAGATACTGTCTGAACTTGTGAAAAACTCAAATGAAAACATAGATACAATCTCAAAACACTGTGGTTTCTCAAGACAAAAAACATGGAGATTCATCAAACAATTAGAAGCAAAAGACTTGATTTGGGGATATACCGCAATTTTTAATGAAGAGAAAATAGGACTTAAGCATTTTATATTAATGATAAAAAAAACCACGAAACATCTCGAAGAAGTAACAGCCGATAGAATCATTTCAAGAAAAATAGAAGATATTGCCGTAGAAATCGGGATTACTATTGAAAGCAGTTTTTACGTCCATGGTGAGTACGACTGGGTAATAACATTTGCGGCTGAGGACATTAAACATGCAAAAAAGTTTTCTGATTCAGTAGTTGCATTACACCCTGGTGTTATCGATAATATAACGATTATGCAAACGTTGATGTTTATTAGAAAACAATATATCTTGAATCCAGAGAGAAAGAAATTGAAAGAGTTCCTATAATCTTTTCCATTGATGACTTTTATTTTGGTTATTACTGAAAAAATTTATACATAAACACTGGTTTTCCTAAAAATACCTATAATTCCCCTTAAAATAAATTAATATTGAAACGAAAATAGAAGAGAAAAAAGATTTTTAATAGCCTAAGAGATGTTGTAGTACCGGGAATATACGAGGGAACTGTTCAAACAATCGTTCCAAGAGTCGTAAAAACGGAATCTGATAGGAGAGCGGCATGGTTATCGGTAAAGAATCAGACCAAACACTAGTTACACCATGTGTATCTTTTGCGGAGACTTTTACTTGGTAAGTGCCTTCTGTATCCCAGGTTTTTTTTGCAGATACGGTTGCTCCGCTGTTAAATGGCCCAACCCAACCACTAAATGTTCCGTCGCCCCAATCAAACATATAAAAAATATTGTCCCCGTCAGGATCGGTTGTCGAGGTCGTATAGGTGTATTCCTTACCGACTTTACCAGATGCAGTACCAGTTGGTGTCGCTGGTTTTTCTGGTGCCTGTGATTTTTCACCGATAGATAAGGTTGGATCGCCAAATGCTTGCCATTCTTCGATTGTTTTATAATCAGTCTCATCCATGCGGGATTTTATGTATCGGTTCAGTCCTCCAGCCCACATTTCCCCAAAGGTTGTCGCTTGATCAACTTTATATGCTTTGTAGGTGTCTAATCCTATTTTTCCTATTAATCCTTGTACGATTCCAGTCCCTGAGTAACCGTAGCCAAGTCCCGTTGCTCCAAAGGCACCGATAGCCCCACCATTTGGATTGGACAAAAACGCCCAATTTAAACAATTTGCATCTTTATTGAACTTCGCCGTAGAACATGCTTCGACGGTCATGATAGGTAATTTATCACCGTTGCTGAGCGTTTCAATATCGGAGCTTACGATACGTCCTTTTGGGGTTGGTACCCATATGTTAAAATTATCATTCGGGTGTGTAGCCCAAACGTTTGTATTTCCATGTCCAGAAAAATCAATGAAGCCACAACCGTCATTGATCGCATTTTTTATATTTGTGATGCCATTAGGTGTTACACTTGTTAGTTTTCCATTGGTCACCCAGATTTTATTTACAGTAAAACCAGTCATCACATCAATTACTTTTTGATTTGAATACTCACCTTCATTGACCTTATCATCATCTGAGAATGTATCACCACCAAAAACCACAAGATTTGAAAACCAGTTTTGCTGGTATCCGGGGGTGTTTTCATAGGTTATGATTTTATTCACACACACAGTTACTTGACTTGTTGTTGTACTAGGAAGCCTCGCGAGAAAGACATCGGGATGAAGATCTATAACATCTGTTTGTCCTCCCCAATTGTATTCCCCAAAAATATTATTAGTATTTGTGTCCCAACTACTGAAAGCTCCAGTTCCATTATAAATATCTGCGTAATAGAGGTCGCTAGCGAAGATTTCAGTGTCAGTATCTGAAATAAATACGTGTGTCTCTCGTACAGGAATTTTGCTACTACCGCCTATTAAAAGGACATTTACAGTACCCCAATTTTCAATGGCATTTTTAATGAAATATTTTATTTTCTCTTGATCATCTCGGCCTGTCGCTGGGAAATAAATTCCACCGTAGATTTCCTCTAAACTCACGAATTTCGAAGTTATTCCTTTTCCTATTTTATGAGTAATGAGTGGTGCAATTTGCTCACTATACTCAGAAGGGCCAATTATGACCAGTTGGAAATTATCACGATAGGTTACTAGAACAGATGTCGAGGGTTCATATTCTACGCTAACGTATGCTTCTTTTGCCCATTCAATTATTTTTTTTATCGGATGATACTTAATCGGATAAATCTGTATATTAACAATGACACACATTTCTCCATTGTAACGTCCGCATCCAACACTATATTCGTACCAATTTGATGGATAGAGTTCTGTTCCGTAATTTTTTGTTTCTTCTTCGTTTATTTTTACGTTTTGACCAACCATAACCCTCGGGGGAGTTGGTAGCACGTCCTTTGAAATTAATTGTAATTGAATATTTTGAGGTGTTACAGTAACATTTTTTATTTTTGTTCCAAACGGGAAAGTTAATGTTTCTGTATAGCTAGGAAGCATTGGTTTGCCTTGTTCCATTAAAAATGAATTTGCTTCGTTCAAAGCAATAGAGATATATTCATTCTGATTTGTTATTGTTGGTTGTGAAAAACTAAGTATGACTTTTTCATGAGCATCTTCTATAACTGGCTGAGCAATAACCCCTAGTCCGCTCGAAAGTAAAATACCTACTACTATGATTGGTATGAATCTCTTCATATTTACCCCTATTACTAGTACTATATTAGTATTCTATTTATTTAAACTTAACCCTGCGGAAATTATTCTCATATCCTGAAATTACTGCCTGCATATCCTCGCTGGGAAATTTATCATGAAAAAAAACCCGTATATACCCTTATGCCTTTGCAACAGAATGTTGTTTATTAACGATGATAAGTCCAAGAATGACGAATGCGCCACCGAAAAGGAAAAACCAGGTGATTTTTTCATGAAAAAGAAAATAGCTGATGATAGTGGAAAGAACCGGTATAAAATACAGGGATACGCTAATCTCTGAAGCGGTTTTTACTTCTAAAATAACGTACCATAGAGTATAACCAACGACCGTCGGAAAAACAGCCAAAAAAAGGATCGCACCCCATCCTCTCCATGTTAAAGAAGCTACTTCCATGACTAACGATGGAGAGAGAAATGGTAGAAGACCTAAACATCCAAAGAGAAACGCATAGATAGTCAGAGAAAGAGCTGAATATCGTTCTAAGAGCTTTTTCCCTGCAATTGTATAACCTGCTCCAACTAGAGCAGAGATCAAAACAGCAACAGCTGCAGAAAGGTAAGTGATTTCAAATGGATTTGCCGAAGTGCCGGTAAGGGAGATAATAACGACACAACTCAGTGAGAGAGGGATACCTACCGCAATATTATTAGTTATATTTTCTTTCAGAAAAATTGTTGAAAAGATCACGGTGAAGACTGGAATAGTTGCAATGATAAGACTTGCAACAGAAGGGGAGATATATAATTCTCCGTAGTTGAGTCCTAGGTGATAGATGACAACTCCGAGAAATCCTAATAAAAAAAGAGGAATGATATCTTTTTTGTGAAGTGGAGAAAATTTCTTTGGGATGAGTATTATTATGAACAGAAAAATAGCACACACAGTGAAAAGTCGCATGATGGTTAGATTAATAGGGCTGAGCTCTTCCAATCCGATTTTGATGAAAGGGAAGGCAAATGCCCAAAAGATGATCGGAAGAAGGATAAGAAACGGAAAATATTTTTTTTTAAGGACATCTGGAGATTTCGTTAATGACGACATGATGGGGGAGACAAAGGAGATCATTTATTTAAAATCATTTGGCTAGTTATATCGTCATTCGAATAGTTCCAAAAAAAAAAGATTGATATGAATTGGTGACATTTGTTTTACCAATGATCGTAGTGAACAATCTCGTTTAATGTTTTCCTTTTTTTACTTCTTAAAAGTGTTGTTGTGATTGTTTCGACAAGTCCTTTTGTACCTGGAGAGTACCCGAGTGGTGTAAGCGCAATCACTCTGATTCGTTTCGGAATCTCCAACCGTTTTTTGATTTCTTCTTCATTAAATTCTCCAATCCAGCATGTTCCTAATCCTACATCGGTAGCTGCAAGGATTAAATGTTCTAATGCTATTGAGACGTCAATGATGTAGTAATCTATGTTGTTTCGGGTAGCGCTTAGGGTAGGATCAGCACAGGCGATAATAAGAATTGGTACTGTTTTAAGCCATCGATTGATGAGACTTGTTTTAGCTATTTGGGCGATGATTTGTTTGTTTTTTATCACTATGAACCGCCAACTTTGCTTATTCATGTGAGATGGTGCAAAACGTGCACATTCCAAGATATAGGTGATTTTGTCTTCTTCTACTGCTTTGTCACTATATTCGCGAACACTGTTTCGGTATTTTATTACATCGGAGAATTCCATTGCAATTCCTCATTTGGTTTCTTAGGGGGTAATGATATTTTGTTATAAAAGTTGTTTTCCTTCGTAATGTTTTTTTGAATAATTTTCGTTTCAAAGAAATCAATTGAATTAATAAGATAATCACTCAACTAAGAAAAGTATCCTACCTCGGTAGGTAATCTATTCTAAAAATCAGTATGTTTTTACTTTTTGTTCCATTTAGTCTGGAGATGCGGAAAAAATTTTGTTTAAGTTGAATTGTTCGTTAACTCTATCTATATTGAAATAATAGATCCTTCTTTTGAGTCTGAGCTTGCTTTTAATCCGATTGTTGAAATGACGTTAGAACCAGAAAATGATATCTGATATAATTTATGGTTTTTTGGTTTTCTTATGAGAAGTATCAATATGCAATTTCTTATGGTATCGCTTAAAGCATGTTTTTAAGAGTATATCAACATGCTGGAGATATGCTATTAATTTATCAGGGTGTTGGGTTTCGTAAAAGATTTATAAGTGTTCCTTGTCCAAAACTACCAGGGGTATAGTGAATATCTCCAAGGAATGTGAATGATCCATAGGCTATATTATGTAAAGGACCTATCCTTATCATTGTAATCGGTCCGATAAGGATGCCACCCGTACAGGTTTTATAATTAATAACTCCTCTCACATGTCTAAAGGGACCCATGGTCGAAAAGTGAATACGAACTGCATAAAATGAAGTTGTAAACATTGATTGTTGAACGTTGAAAAATAACCCTCGTACTGTCGTATGTATGAGGAATTTTGATAGAAGAAGACCTCCAATAGCAACTCCGCCAACATAAAATGGTAGAGGGTGAAATCGCCATTTTATGATATCTAGTTGAGTAGATGCACTGTCCCCTTCGAGATCATAAGCAACGACCTTGATAGTATGTTTAACTGATAAATCATCTTTTAAATCAGTTGGATTCCATAAACAGATGTACGGTGCTACTGAGTCATTTCCTATAGACTTACCATCAATGAAGAATTCTACCTTTGCAATACGTATACCAGAAGACGCACTTGCAGTGATGTTTATTGGGCCATAGATAAAAGTTAACGGAAATTTATCAATTAGGTATTCATTATCCTGAATATATAAGGTGTTTACCAATGGTCTCGTGATGGTAACTGTTGGTAATCCTTTAGTGGTGAAAGACCAGATTGGCCCTGTTGTTGATGCACTTTGGTTATCCCAGGCAACAATCTTCCAGTAATATTTTGTGTTTATTGTTAATGTTACAAGATCATAGCTGAGAGTTGATTGATTACTCTTCACTTTTGGAGGTGAACTTGCTGTCCCAAAGTAAACATCATATGTTGTTGGATTTCCATCAGGGTCTCCGCCTGACCATTTCAGTTGAGTGTTCAGATAAACATTTGTTGCACCATTTGCAGGGGTTGGGTTGCTTGGAGTGTTGGGTGGGGTGTTTGGTTTTCGTTCCGTGGTAAATTCCCATAATGGTCCTATTGTCTTGGCTTTGTTACTGTCCCAAGCGATAATCCTCCAGTAGTAATGCGTAAGATAACTCATAGTTCCAGGATCATAGATGAGACCCGATTGATTAGTTATTATTTTTAAAGGAGTATTGTTCGTTCCAAAGTAGACATCATATGTGACGTTGTTCCCATCGGGGTCTCCACCGGTCCAGTTGAGTTTTGTTAAAATAGAAATACCCGTCGAGTTATTAGCTGGAATGGGGTGGTTAGGTATATAAGGCGGAGAATTCGGCAGTGGTTCGGCTCCTGTTTGAGTTCCTAGTGGGAACGTAAATGTTGTAAACATAAGCATCGCAACTAGTATAAATACACTACTTATGCGTATTGCAGAATAATTATTTATTTTTCTAATATTCATTTTCATGTAATTCCTCCAGGAAATATTTGCGTTATTATTGTACTATTTTCTAAATATATAAATTTTTCTATAAAAAATTAAATAGAGTTGTTTAAATAGAATCTTTTTTTACGAACGGAAGGATTCTCATAGATAATTTTATACACTTTACAAAGATTTTATAACAATTAATGGATAACTGCTTGGAATGGATGGAAAACTCGCTGTTGAGCTTATATTCCTTACATCTTCTCTTGTAACAATTTATCTTATTTTAAGGAGACGATATCTTTATATCCGGCTAGGCATGCGTAAGATAAAGATAGATACATATTTTTTAGGCGCTCTGCTCGGTCCAATTCTGATTGTACTCTTTGGTATTCTTAATTCATCACAGATTCTAGGTGGGCTGGAAGGCGCGGGTAGTCTTAACCCGTTCGGGATTCTAGTGTTGTTTCTTTCGATGGTATTTATGAGTATTTTCTTAGATATCACCGGATTCTTTGAATACTGTGCTCGTGTTGCATTAAAATACGCAAGCGGTGATGGGCGACGACTCTATTTTTCCGTTTACCTGGCTGTTTCTTTTCTTACAATTTTTACATCTAATGACATTATAATACTTACTTTTACACCGTTCATTTACTATTTTTCAAAGAATGCTGGTATTGATCCGAAACCATATCTTATTGCTGAGTTCTTCGCAGCAAACACCTGGAGTATGATGTTGTATATCGGAAATCCTACCAATATTTTTCTTGCCGCAGCTTTCCATCTTCGGTTCGACGAGTATTCCAGATGGATGTTACTTCCATCACTGATTGCTGGAGTACTGAATATGACTCTACTCTATCTTATTTTCAGAAAAAGTATTAACAAACCTCTCAAATATGTCGAAACGATTAATCCACGAGAAGCAATTACCGATAACACAAGTACAATACTTGGATTATTCATCCTTGGAACCTGTATAGTTTGTCTTGCGATCGCTCCCTACTTTGGTATTGATATTTGGATCATCTCGTTAGGATTTGGACTTGCTCTTTTAGTAATTCTTCTTCTCCGGGATTCATTCGTCGCAGTAGCGAAAGAACGTATTAACAAAAAACATTTTACTGTTGGACCAACCTTAAAAAAGATGCCGATAAGTATTATCCCTTTTATCCTTTCGTTATTTATCATGGTTGAAGCTTTAAGGATATACGGGATAACAAAAGAAATCGGTATTTTCTTTAATAATCTTTGTGGTGCATCAACGACCGCCACGACCTTTGTCTATGGGATCTCTTCCGCCTTCGTAGCAAATGTTCTTAACAATATCCCAATGACGGTTGCCTATGTCCCTATCACAGCAGGGGCATCTCAAACGAATCTCCTCCCTGCAGTCCTTGCAACAACAATTGGTTCTAATCTTGGGGCAAACATAACTCCCATTGGAGCACTTGCAGGTATTATGTGGATGAGTATTCTTCGTGATAAAGAGGTGAAGCTAGGATTCAAAGAATTCGTTAAATACGGATTGCTTGTTACTCCCCTAACCCTGTTAGCATGTTTAGGAATTCTCGCTGTAGAGTTTAATTTTTTTTAAGGGATAAAACAGGCACCTAAAACCATATACCATTGAAAATGATTACCCTTCTCGATATGGATCCGATATTACACGTGTATAATCTTGGTAAAACTATCGCAGGTAAGCAGCTCTTTGAAAACACATCCTTCGATGTGTACCCTGAAGACTGTATTGGACTTCTGGGTCCTAATGGATGCGGAAAAACAACGTTTTTCAATATCATTCTTGAAAAAGAGCGACCAAATATCGGGGATGTTGAAAAAAAAGAAGGGCTGCAAATCCGTTGTCTCGAACAGGATCCTATATATCTGACTGACACAACCTTACTGGACTTCTTTACACGAACCACTCAAACAGAAAGTATCCAACAACAAATGAATTACTATAAGCAACAGTTAGAAGATCCAGCAGTGTACGAATCGTCCCGTCATCAAGAAATATTAGAGGAACTCAGAAAACTACAAATGCGTATGAGCAAATCCAGCGGTATCGCGCAATTTGAAACAGCACGAGATCTCCTTAAAGAACTTGGATTCCAAGATATTACCGCAAATACACCAATGAAAAATCTTTCTGGTGGTGAACGTCAGAAAATTGCACTTGCTGCTGTCCTTTCACAACCACAAAACTGTGATCTTTTATTGCTCGACGAACCAACTAATCATCTTGACATTGAAACCATCGAATGGCTTGAACAAAAGATCGCAGATATTCCCAGTGCAGTCATCATTATCTCTCATGACCGATACCTTCTTGCTGATTTAGATGATCGGGTTTTTGAATTCAGAGGAACCCATCTTGAATTTTATGACGCAACTTATGAAGAATATGAAGAACAAAAAAGAATTAGAGAGCATATTAAACAACAGGAATATCAGAAAGCATCTATCGAGATGAAACGACATCTTGCAGCAATCAAAAAGATGACTCGACGAAACCGGTACAATATTCAAATTAACAGTCGTATGAAACAAGTTGAAAAACTCAAACATGTGGAAAACCCAATCCTAAAAAACTACCTTCTTCGATTTCATTTCAAAACTGCTTTTAAATCCGGGAAAAACATTGCGGATGGTATTGGTCTTTCGAAATATTTTGGAGAAAAAAGGATTCTTTCAAATGCTTGTTTTGAAATTTTCGCTGGACAAAAAATTGGTCTTATCGGACCTAATGGGTGCGGTAAAACCACGTTCCTTAAAATGCTCACCAATAAAGAACCTTGTAGCCAAGGAAAAATAAATCTCAGTCAAGGTGTTAAATGGGGATACTTCGACCAAGGACACCTCTCGCTCAACCTTGAAAACACTCTTCTAGATGAAATACTGAGAGACCATAAAGATCTTGAGGAGGACGATGCAAAAGCACTCCTTGGTCAGTTTAATTTCAAAGGAACCATGGTGTACAACAAAGTAGGACAAATCTCTGGAGGAGAACGAGCTCGCCTCGCCTTTCTCCGACTTATCATGGAGCCATATAACCTCCTTCTTTTAGATGAGCCGACAAACCATATGGACATCGAGTCCAAAAACGCGATTGAAACTGCACTCAACTCCTACAACGGGACAGTTATCGTTGTCTCGCATGATCGTAAGTTTTTAGATACGGTAACTGACACGATTTTTTTTATGAAAGATGCTGATATTAAGACATATACAGGGAATTACACGATGTTTCGTCTCCAACGAACGAAAGAACTCACTGATTATACTAACAAAGATCTTGCTTATCTCTCTTCATCGAGACTTTCGAAATATGTAGTCACGAAAGGTTTCACCATCTGGACTTTAAAAAAGAAATACACAATTGGCGAAGAAATCTATATCGGCGATCACAATCGGAACGTGTATGAGTGGGCGATTAAAGGAGGCTTGCTCAAAGAAGCTTAATAGTATACAATAATAGTCTATTCATCTGTTTTAATTGATTAGCTCAAAACCTGAATTTATAATCGTGTTAACTCTTCTCATATTAAGTGATGATAGATTTATATTTTGCATTTATAGATCAAGGTTTTAATCAATATTTATATACCCTTGGCTTGATACAATTATTAATTAAGAGGATTTCCACAATGTTTAAATTATATAGAGTAAAAGAAATATCAATTCTCGTTGTGATTGGAGTATTCCTTGGAGCAAGTATTATCCCAACTATAAACGGCAACGAAATTCGAATAATTACAAATGATAACCATACTATAGGAATCGATATTGCAACAAGAGTTGCTTCTGTAGAATTACATAACTTTGAAAAAACCGATTTTTCAATTAAAGAATCAACAACAATAGCTAATGATAAAGGAGAACCATTATTCTATGTATTCGATTTATGCCCTCAAGGATACCTTGTGGTTTCTGGATCACGTAATCTTCCCCCAATTATTGCTTATTCATTTACTAGTAATTTTCAAGATGGAACTAATGCAAATCCTCTTTATGACATGTTGTTTGCTGATATAACCCTCCGTCTTGAAAACGTCCAAAAACTTCCAGAAAAAATAATTCAAGAACGACGTCTTCAGTGGAATTCATATATTGAAGAAAATCCTGTCGTCATTGGAAAATTTGAACAATGGCCTCCTGAAGGAACAACCTCGACCGGTGGATGGCTCGAAACATCGTGGACGCAACAAGCACCATACAACAACTTCTGCCCTTTAGATAAAGCGAACGGTGGACGAAGCGTCGCAGGATGTCCTTCGATTGCAATGGCAATGATTCTTGATTATCATAAAACGACAAATGACGTCATATTCAACGATAGCGATGATTATCATCATAATTATGGAGGCAATACCTATTGGATCGACAATGACTATGTTTCATATGATTTTCCATCGTTCCCAACCCTGAACGGATATCTCGCAAATCTCAG
>CABMCU010000137.1 GCA_902384685.1 uncultured archaeon
ATAACCCAATACTACAGTTATTCAAGTTGTTGTTCAAGCGGTTAACCAATGCGTTTCAACTGCTACGAAAACTATTGGAGTATTAAGGATACCCTCTCTTTTTCTCCTCTTTCTATTTTTATCTTTTCCAAACATTTAAATGATGCCACAGAATAACAACTATCACCAGTTTAAAACAGGGGAGGAACACAAAATGCGAGATGGTTTTTGGACGAAAGGATTGGTTTTGGGAATAATAATTTTATTCCTTGGAGCAAGTGTTTTACCAAGTATAAATGGAAATGAATTTTTTTATAACGAATATACACGAACTCCTAATGAAAAGTTTGAAAATGATAAGAAGAATTTATTACAAGATACTTCTTCATATAATTTAAAGTTGGAGAATGAGACATTAGATCAATTTCAGCTATTATTTGATCGTTCTCATGGTTCTTTGATACTTCCGCCTGAACAAGATTATCAATCGTATGCACAATCCTTTATTCCAAATTTAACACAATTAACAAAAGTAGAACTTGTAATAACAGTGTGGTATCATTATAATAATGATCCATTAATAATTTCAATTCGTGATAATCTATCAGGTTCTGATCTAACTTCAATATCAATTCCTGCTAATAATCTTCCAGAGGATAATGATTTAATAAATTGGACTATATGTGATTTCCCTGATATTGTAGTTAACCCTGGAAAAACATATTTTATTGTTCTTCGAACAACAGGAAAAAATGATTTTATTATCTACGGGAATGTATCTGCATTTTATCATACACATTTTATAGGTGACCCTTATACAAAAGGTACGAGTTGGGCTTATTATTATCATGGGGATCCTGGTTTTTATTGGGAGAATCTATCTAGCTATCCATATTTTTTTACCGATTATGCATTTAAAACCTATGGAATAAGTAGTGGAAATCAACCGCCAAGTATACCTATCATACTTGGCCAAGTAAAAGGTAAGGTTAATTTTCCCAATAGTTATGATTTTCTTTCAATTGATCCTAATGCTGATGATATTTCATATTTCATTGATTGGAGTGATACTACAAATAGTGGGTGGATTGGACCCTATTCATCAGGAGAACAAATAACAGAATCACATATTTGGTCTGCAGAGGGAAATTTTACAATTAAAGTTAAAGCAAAAGACACCACTGGTCATGAGAGCGATTGGGGGGTTTTAACAGTAACAATGCCATGTTCCTATACCAAACTAACGCTCCAGTTTCTTGAGTTGTTATTCCAACGATTCCCGAATGTGTTCCCAATCCTACGACGAATCGTAGGGTATTAAGACTCCGTCTACATTCTTTTTCCTGAATAGACACTATGCCGTTCGCACCAAAATTTCAAGCACAGGTGAATTTTCCAACATACCTGAACACCTACCTTTTCCTCAAAGAATCACACCACTGGAGTAAAGAACGACTTGAACGCTACCAGCTCCAATCCATAAAAAAATTATTACATCATGCCTACAAAAATGTTCCATACTACAAGAAATTATTTGATGAATGCAACATACACCCTACGAACATCAACTCCCTAGCGGATTTCCAAAGCATCCCATTCCTGACTAAAAACCTTGTTCGTCAAAACCGCGACAATCTGAAGGCACGCAACTATCCTGCACATACCTTCGATTCCTATTACACTGGTGGTTCGACAGGGCAACCCTTACAATTCTTCATAGAGAAAGGCGTGTATTTTGCCATTATGAGGGCGTATGGGACAATACAAAATGAATGGACCAATCGACATTTTTTTGATAAATCCCTTGTCATCATCGGGCAACGAGACCTGTTCAAGACCACACGATTCGGCAGAACACTAAGCATCTCATCTTTTAACATCAACGACCCAGACATCCCACTCATCCTTCGAAAAATAAACGCACTCCGACCAAAATATATCCTCAGTTATCCCTCAAGTCTTACGAAACTCACCACGTATATGAGAGACCACAACATCCCTTCAATCAAAAGCGTTAAAAGCATCGTCTGCATCGCAGAAGTACTCTATCCCTGGCAACGAGCGTTCATCGAAGAGACATTCCACTGTCGCGTCTACGAACATTATTGCCAACGAGAATCAGTCGCATTTAGTCTCACCTGTAAATACACTAACTATTTCCACATGTTCCCGCAATTTGGATATGTTGAACTCATCGGCAAGGATGGACAACACATCCAAAACGAGGATGAAGTCGGAGAAGTCGTCGGCACCAGCCTCGTTAACCATGTCTTTCCCTTTATCCGATACAAACTCGGTGACCTAGGTGTATATACCAACCAACAATGTCCCTGTGGATGCCACTATCCACTCTTAAAAAAAATCGAAGGCAGGACACAAGAAATCGCTCTTTCAAAAACACATCAACCATTTTCCCTTACTGGCTTGTATGATTTCGTCGCAAAAAGCACCCAACACATCAAAGAATGTCAGTTTTACCAAGACACCTCAGGCACACTTATCTTAAACATCGTGAAAACACACGAATTCACAGATAAAGACTACCACACAATACAGAAAAACTTCCAGAACCTTTTTGGAGACAGGATGGATCTCACAATACAGTTTGTTGACCATATCCTTCACACACCGAGTGGGAAATATCTATTTTTCATCCAAAAAATACCCATCGAATATATACAATACTAATTCTTTTTCTCCATGTTATACCTCCGACACAAGATGGGATACTAAGAATCCCCATCTTTTTCTTCTTTTTCTTTTAGCATTGATTTGCACAAAAAACATGAGTTAAAACCGTGTCAATGCTTGACCGCTTATAGTATATAAAACCATCAGTTTAAAGGTAAAATAAGCGATTTGTGAGGCGAAAAAATAGGAGCGTCTCAACAGATAGAAAATCCTATATTCTACCGGTATTTCAGTATTCAAATCCCGATGGGAACATCTAAAATAAATACATTTATACGGAATATATCAGGAGACAATCTTCTGACTATATCGTTTATCGTTAGAGTATGCTACTGATATGATAGATGAGACAACTTACATAGACGGATCCACCAAAAAAATTTATAACATAAAACAGAGACGGTGCTAAGGCACTCTTTTTTATTTTTATCATAAGTACACTTACAATAATTCCTCCGCATACAATAAGAATAGTAAGATAGGAGGAGAAAGAAAAAAGAACGATCAACGGGATAAGAAAAACTATGTAGATGATGAATGACAATTTTAGGGCTACAGATGCTTTATTTATTCCTAACCACACCGCAAATGTTTTTGACCCACTTGCTTTATCAAAAGGATAATCATGAATATGATTATCAATTTGCGCAAAAACACCAAAAAGACCAAACGATACCGCGACTAAAATATTTATTAGAGAGACGCTGCCTGCAAGATACGAACCCCAGAGTACCAACGCGAGAAACGCGATGAAATGCCACAGGATATCCAACCCGGCTCGTCCTTTCAACCGGAGAGGAGGAGCGGAATACGCCCACATCCAAAAAATCAAGAATGCGCAAAACACAAAAACCGCTACTGTAAAGAACAGAGACAGAACCAAGGGAATGACAATAAAGATGAGGTTTAATAACAGCCCAGTTTGTTTTGATAGGTTTCCAGATGCCATTGCATTTAGATGGGCTCTTCGTGGATTTGCTTTATCGGTGTCGATATCATAATAGTTATTAATCGCAAACGTAAACGCAAGGATAAAAAATGTAGAAAACACGAAAAAAATTAAAGGTACGATGTAGCTTGTTATATCCAAGGACGAGATTCCTAACAGAAACCCAAAAAAAGAAATCACGAACCAATTCAGAACGCCGCGAATTCGAATAAATCCCGTGAAAAAAGTAAAGAAAACACTACTCTTTTTTCCAAAAATTTTTTCCACTGCAGGTTCCCTTTCATTCATGAAACACTAGGTTGGTTTATACGAGTATTGGTGAGATTCATGCGGAATATTTAGAAAGAAAATCTTTCATCAAGGAAACAAGCGTGTTTCTTTGACTTAGAGAAGTTTTTACAGTTCTTCAGTGAAGATGTCATAGGTTGTACGATCAAAGAGAAAAAAGCGTACAAGTTCAATATCACGGTGTTCCTTAAGATAATCGATAGTTGTATTCAAAGCAATATGTGCTGCATCATGAACGGGATAACCATAAACGCCGGTGCTGATGGCGGGGAACGCGATGCTTTTTATCTTTCGTGCGGAAGCGAGTTTGAGGCTCTCAAGATGAGCACTTTTCAGAAGCGCTGCTTCCCCTTTATTGCCTCCCTGGTACCTGGGTCCTACCGTGTGAATAACATATTTTGCCTTGAGGTTCCCACCGGTGGTGATAACCGCATGTCCTGTAGGGCAGCCCCCAATGTTCCTGCATTCTTGCATGATGAGTGGCCCCCCGGCACGATGGATGGCACCATCAACACCTCCACCTCCTGCAAGATGTTGATTAGCAGCATTGACGATAGCATCTGTTGATTCCTGGGTGATATCCCCTTGAAGAAGGATGAGTGTTGAAGCATTGATTTTTTGTTCCATACGGATCCTTCAGTACCGTCTGTGAGACCACAGTTCTTTTATCAACACAGGATATAAAGAATCTTTGATATGGTGGATGAAGGGACGACGGTTTTTTAAAAACAATAAAAAAAAAAAAAGGGTTTACCGGAGTACTTTTAGGAGTTTAAACGGATCGCTCCCCTCTTGATAGAACGCAGTAAGCTGTGTAGCAATGGACTTATCAAGCCCCTGCTGCATGAGCTCCTTTCGAAAGATACGTCCTGCTCGATGAGCCTTGGATTTGAAACGAAGAGCCTCTCCGCCAAACCGAAAGATCAGAGAGGGAACCATCAAAATGAGGAACCCAACTAGTTGGGGAAGATTTCTCTCTGCTTTTTTGATCATACTGTCGTTCCCGAACACACCTGCTTATTCGTGATGGTCCTTCGCCATGCGTCCCATCATATTCCCAAGGTTCAGCGTCGACATATACTGCCTCGTTAGCTCAAACGCCTGTGCATCAGTCATCCCCGCGGTCTTCAATTCCTTGAAAAAGATCGCGGCAGCCTCCGCAAACTGTTTCGCACTCTTCGGGCCATACAGAAGTTCACTGAGCTGTTTCAGCAACCCAGGTACCTTCTCAGAGATAACATCCATTATTTCTTTTATTTTCTCAGGATCTGGCATTCCTTCATGATTACTCATATTCATAGACCTCCAATGTGTTTCTTTATACCCCTATACACTGGTCACTCTATTTAGTCAAACCGAGCAGTTGTGTCCATTTTTTGATCACCTCAGCAGTGAGATTGTACACAGAGCGGGATCCACGCTGCTGTTTCTGGATGATATTTTTTCTCTCAAGATCTACAAGTCTCTCTCGGATGATCCGCCGTGATGCGGTCCCCCGCCTGTTTTTCACCAGGTCAGCAATCTGCGAGACATTCTGTTCAGGGCGCTCCAGAAGCACCCGCACAATCTCCTTTGAAATAGGATCTTTTAACTCAGGGAGAATAAGATCAGGAGTCAGACCACCATGGTCAAGGAGGAGACCAGCAAGCCTCATGTAACTTTCTGTCGTCTTCCGGATATCAATAAGAGGTTTCATCAGAACGGATAGCATTTTTTCTAGGTCACTAATACGCTTGTTTAAGTCTTTGACCTCGTCAGTCAAATCTTTTTCCACATGACGGGAATATCCTAGGTGCTAAAAAGAACTTTTGTCGTATGCAGAATAGCGAGGGAGAATATCCTTTCATCGTCGTAACCCCTGAATTTCACCTATCTCAAAACAAGGAAGATATGTGGGAACCGCGCGAAGAATTTCATCAGGAAGCTAAACGATATCGATGTTGGCATTTTGACATTGAGCGTCGCCCAGCTGCTCTCAGCACCATCGACATCTTTAGCTTTTCCTTTTATATCATAGGTCCCCTTTTTGGACCACGTGTGACTCACCGTAATTGTATCACCGGAGGTATATACTCCGACCCATCCGCTGTTTGTGTTATCACCCCAGTCTACCCAGTACGAGACAGCATCTCCATCAGGGTCAGTGGTGCTCATGGTATAATTATATCGTGTGCCAAGGTTGCCGCTCCCAGGCCCTGAAAGATCAGGTTTCGCTGGCGGGTGATCAGACGATGGACGACCCACAGGAATCACAGCCCATGGCACCAGATTTGTTTTGGATGAGATACTCAAGGCAGAACGCAAACTATTTGCATCAGAAATATCGGTCAGAACATTGGCACTCAGATTCAACGCAGCTGCCTCCAAGAACACATTGTGGATAATCGCCCCCACCTCATAATACCAAAATCGTTCATACGTCGACTTTCCAAGATTCGTATCAAGACAAGGGATGATTATCCAAGGCGCCGAGGTCACCGTGATATTATTCACTGTTAATGAGTTTTTGATAGCCTCCCGTACATCACCTTGAACCATGGGAGTCAGAGAATGCGTACTCGGGGTATACTGATACACACCACTCTGGTTTGCAGCGAAAATCTTGAAGGGATAAATATCGATAGCACTCGGCAGAGTACTATGTCGTTTATGATTCACATTATCTATGTAATAGGAGACTCCGTACGAGCTCCAAATTAATTGGGATTGTTCAACTAACGAGAGAGGCGTAGTATCCCACATGGTCACAATACGTCGATGATTGATTGCATCCGCAAGACTAAACGTCGAGTTACGAACCATCGGTAAGTTTACCACCGGAAGGGGGGAATACGTAAAATTATAAGGGGTGGCAGGGTGCCCGAGTGGCATAATAATCTCTGGTTTTTCATTAGAGGGAAGTCCGAGTTGATTCAGATCGTCAACGCCACCTCCTGTGGTGACGGTCGCTAAATCAAGAGCATTCGCATCAAAATAGATGTCCTGACAGATCATCCCTATCTCTGCCATTCCTTTTTGTTCATCTGTTGATATGCTCGTATCCCAGACGAGGCCGAATTTTATCGGAGCGGTATATTCACCGAGATCCAGATAATTACCAGTTTTAAACAACGATAATGAATGATTTTCCGGGACATAGGTATAAGTCGCATCACTCCGAATCACATAAAGAACCGTTGAATACGTCTTATCTGGACTAAAGACCGAACGGTTACCGTTTTCCGTGTACCCGTACGCAGCCCATAATATCGTTGATAACTCCTGATCAGTCACTAATTCACTCGTAAATGTTCGAACAGACATCCTCCGACAAATAGATTTCTCAAGGACTATATTCACAACGATGGGGGGCGGAAGAGCATACCACAGAGGAGTACTAGTCCCATTTTTTATACCATCGTCAGTTTTTGTTTGATTCAGTTCTCCAGTCGCGAGAAAAGCCGCAGGAACAACCAATAGTGCACAGACAAAAATACCTAAAATTTTTTTATTCATACGTACGTCATGCCCCCAAATAGTAATATTTATAATAATGAGTATTTATTAAATCTTACGATGGACAGAGTAGAATGATAAATTAAGCCATTGTTACCTCTGGTATAGTATAAAAATTTTAGATTATAAACTATGCTTAAGTAGGCTGTTGAAAAATTAAATGAGCCCTCCCCGCCTTTCATTTAAAGCGGGATGCAATAAATGAAAAAGGAAAGGAGGGCCAGTCTCAGAAAGATAATCGCAAATATTAATCTTTCACAAATAG
>CABMCU010000138.1 GCA_902384685.1 uncultured archaeon
AAAAAACCCGTGCGGAGACGATCATTGTTCCCGTTTCACGAAATTTTTTTTTAGGTGGATGGCGTGCTGCACAAAACGTGATGTGGATTGAAGAATTTTCAAGCAAGAATATAATTCTCATTAGTAACCCTCATAAACCTATCGAAAAACCCCATCCACCGTTCCGAGTTCTCATACCTGTTCTTCATGAATTTCATCAAGGACCTTTTGAATTGTCTGGATCTCTCACATCCTCCACCGTTATTCCAGATGTGGATATTATCGCTGCCAAAGTAATCGAATTTCCACCAAATGTTCCACTCTATTCTCTCTATTATCCTGAGTCTTTTATTATAAAGAGTAGTGAATTACCTATTCTGAGGCGCCCTTCCGTGCGTGCTCTCCACCGATATATCACACCGCTAACGTTGTATGTGAAAGACGTTAGTCACGGTATTGCAAATTTTGTAGTAGAACGGAAGGTTCACATGATAATTATAGAAGGTGATTGGGCTGCAAAAGATAATGGTTTTCTCAGTAAAGAAGAGCGAAAACTCGCTAAGGCAGCCCCCGGTTCTATTATTGTAACGTTACATCGTTCGGCCTAATAATCAAATAATATCATCGTCGAGACAATGGTTCATCCAGATAAAATATATTACTTCATTACCCGTTTTTAACGAATGTTATTGTGTGAATCAATAACAAAAAAAGAAAAGAAAAAGAAGAAAATAGAATATAGGTATATTTTCTTTCTATTTTTCAAAAAGCGTCGATTCTATATGCTAGTTATTAAATGCCAAAAGTGTAAACGAAAAATCTTCAAATATGTAAAGATAGGTAAAGGAAAATTATGGCGTTGTTGGAAGGATAGAATCATTGAAGATTTCAGTATCCATGATGGAAAAAATATTAAATGTATTTGTGGAAACCTAATTGGCTTTGATGAAGAAAAATGCATTAAACTTAAACAACATTCTTTTATTACATCAGGCGTAAAAACGTAGTAACTAATTTTTTCTACTCTGATTTAAAGTATAAAAAATAAAAGATAATTTTCTAATAACATAAGAATTGTCTCATTATCGAGAACGCATTCGGGAATTGCTCGAGCAACCACTCCAAGAATTGATTTATCGTTGTATACGAATACGGCATCTTAATTTCGAGGGTAGCATAATCACTTTCCGACCCGTAAATATCTCTGGCTTTTACTTTTACAATGTACGTTCCTTTTTCAGACCATACATGGCTGATTGTTGTTTTTTCTCCTGAATGATAGGGCCCAATAAGTTGATTGGTTGTGTTATCGCTCCAATTTACATAGTAGTAGATATTATCTTTGTCGATATCTGTGGTATTCAATGTGTATTGATATTCTTCACCGATTTTTCCTTTCGTATCACCAGTTATTACAGGAGTGTCTGGAGGCGTATTTGGTTTTGTTGGATATCCCGCTGCTGTCCATGCGGTTATACCACCAAGCATATTGCAAATAGTTCCGGTGAAATTATTTTCAACAAGAAGATTAGCAGTAGCTGTGCTCCTACTTCCTGCTTTACAGTACAGAATAATGTCCTTGCCTTGGTATAAATCCATGAATTTAGTTAGATTTTCTCCTTGTTGCAAATAGGCCCAATGCTGTGGATTTTCTGGATAGGGCGTGTCAATATGGGCTATTGCCCACTCAGAAGGAGTTCTTACATCGATTGGTATCTGTATACCATTTGAAATATTAGTTAATAAGACCCAAGCTCGGTCAACAGTAATATTACTGTAATCGTTCCTTGTAGTTGGATATCCAGCGTCTGTCCACGCGGAAATACCACCAAGCATGTTGTAAATAACTCCATCGAAATTATTTTGAACAAGAAGGTTGGCAGCAGCTGTGCTTCTACTTCCTGCTGCACAGTAAAGGATAATTTCTTTCCCTTTGTATAATTCCATGAATTTAGTGAGATTTTGACCAGTCTGCAAATATGGCCAATGTTGTGGGTTTTCTGGATAGGGTGTGTCAATATGTGCTGCTGTCCATTCGGAATCAGATCTTACATCGATTGGTATCTGTATGCCATTTGAAAGATCAGTTAATAAATCCCAAGCTTGTTTAACAGTGATATCAGTGTAACCCGCTCGTATGGTTGGGTTGATTAATTCATCAGATTTCATCAAATTTTTTTCAGATAGTACTGATTTTGTTCCTATTATTAATACAGCTGTCGTAATCAATAATATACCAATTAAGATGGTAATTATTTTTTTTCTCATTTTATATCCCCCTAAATCTAATATTATATAAATTAAAATAATAGTATTCTGTATTTATAAAAGTTTGTATAAAACTAAACAATCGTTAAGTTTATATATATCTTATCATCTCATAGAAGTATTGGTATGAAAACTCCTATTAAAGTCATTATCTTGGTTGTTGTATCAGTTGTTCTTGTTTCTTCAGGTTATGCAATAATATTAAATGGACGTACACCTCAATCTCTTACATCAGAAGAGAATGATCAGAATAATACTGAATTAAATGATACAATTGCTCCAATTGTTACCTCCATTACCGGCGATCTAACGGGTGATGCGGGATCCACGATAACAATAACGACAATGTTTTTCGATAACATCGCTGTGACCTCAGCGAAATTGTACTATAAACCAGCAACAGCTCTTGCTTGGAGCTCAAAGTCGATTCTTTCGGGATCAGTAAAACTCCCTCTCCCTGTTGGATCAAATGAGAGCTGGTATTATTATGTCGCTATTGACGATGCTGTGGGTAATGGACCAATCGGTGATCCGTCTTCAGATGGGAGTTCCTATTATACTATTACAGTGAGGAATACTCCTACGAATTCTCCAGATGATTACAATACAAACGATAATGATGGAAAAAATACACAAAATTACTCACGATTTGTATTTATTGAACTTGGTACTAAAATCGTCTGCTCAGAATGTCCTAAGGTATCGGCTATACTCAATGATTTATACAACTCCGGAGACTATCCATTCTATTACGTCAGTCTCCCACAAGATAACCCTAAAGCCTTAGCTCGGATCAGCGACTATAACATCTGGGGATATCCAACCGTCTACATCGATGGAGGCTATAGGACACTTGTCGGTAGCAGCATCAAAAAATCAGATTTTGAAAAAAACATCAGTTTTGCTGCAGAGCGGATCACTCCTCTAATCTTCATAAGTACGACAGCTCACTGGGACAACCAAACAAATATCATCTCTATACATTTTCAAGCAGAAAATAAGGAAGCATCAGATTATCAGGGGTGGCTACGAGTCTATATCACTGAATTTATTTCAACAAAATGGCAAGCGGGAACTCCTATACATTTCTCCTTCCTTGATTTTTTGATCAACGAAGATGTTCAAATCCCTTCCAATGACCGTCTTTCCATTAATAAAACGCTGAGTACTTCAGACCATGATCCAGAGAACCTAATGATATTTTCAGTGCTTTTTAACACAGAAAAACAAACAGGCTATTCCCAAGGTTCCGATAAAAATCCATTCGAGGCACATTATGTAGACGCGGTGACTGCAACTAGATTGATACAAGGAGGGAATCTTCCACCAGAAATCGGTATACAAAATCCATCAGTGAAATACTTCCATCGGTTTGGTAACCCAATTCGAAAGACACTAACCGGAAAGACGGTTGTCGCAGGTAAAACAACTATTGTTGCTTCGGTCCATGATGATTCTAAAATCAAAAAAGTAGAGTTTTATATCGATAATAAGCTCATGGCGACCGTGACCCAAGATCCGTATCAGTGGATCTGGCATAAGCTCAGTTTTGGGGAAAAAACCATTACAATTAAAGCATATGATGATTCCGGAAAACAATCGACAGCAAGTATAGAGGTTATTGCTTTGATGCTTTAGTTCATTTTTCTTTACCAATACCTTGGACTCGTAGAAGATGGCAAATTCTACAGGTTTCTGTTTTCATTACTTGGAAGTCGCCGTTCATAATTCGTTTTGTTGATGTTTTGATTTCTTGTCGTATTTTTACATCTTTTACTTTTAAATCTCCTCGTTTTTTTAAGACATATTGGGAGACTGCAGCTTCAGTTATTCCTAATTTTTCAGCAGCTTTTCTTTGAGTGAGACCATGATCCTTAATTAAACTTTTTGCGAATTCCTTTCTGATAAGTGGAAGAAGGTACCAAACGATTTCCTCACAGTCAATTTTAAGGGTCATACTTGCCACAATCGTTATATATATCATCTTTCTATATAAGTACTTAACGATTGTTAAGCTCGGTTGTTGATTATTATGTTCTTACGTATCCTCGGAAAATCAATACTCAAACGAAAATCCCGTATCGCAATTGCAGTAATTTCTGTTATTATTGGTTCTGCAATTGCAACAGCGTTACTCAGTGTTTCTCTCGATGTCAGCGAAAAAGTCGGTATTGAATTTCGAAAATACGGGGCAAACCTCATGGTAGTTCCCAAATCAGATACCATTCAAGTAGGATTCCCTGGTGTGGAATTTGGTTCAGTAACCGAACAGCGCTATATCAATGAAAGTGACTTATGGAAAATAAAAACTATCTATTGGAGGAACAATGTGCTGGGATTCGCCCCGTTCTTATACCAAGTCGTAAACGTTGGAGAAGGAGCAGAGAGACAAAATGTTGTCCTTGCAGGAACCTATTTTGACAAAAATGTTGTGGTCCTTCAACCATATTCACCTCATGATAACCCGATGTTTATCACCGGAATACAAAAAATCAGTCCCTGGTGGTCAGTCAATGGCTTTTGGATCACAGATCAAAATGACACCACCAATAGTATGATTGGAATTAAGGTCGCAGAAACTCTTCATCTCCGAATTGGGGATTCTTATACGATTCATTACGACGAATATGTTGGAGACGCCATTAATGAAACAAGTCATAATCTCACGGTTATCGGTATTATTGAAACCGATGGATATGAGGATAATCAGATCTTTGTCAATCTGCAAGTCGCACAAGAGCTCACCCATAGGCCAGGGAAAATTCATACCATCCAGGTCTCAGCTCTCTGTAACGCCTGTCCTGTTGAGGCATTCGTAGAAGAAATACAAGCAAACATCCCTTATGTCGAAGCACGGACAGTCAAACAACTCGCAAGTGCAGAAATGAATATCCTTGGTAAAATCGAAAACATGATGTTTCTGATTACCATCGTTGGATTAATTGCATCTGCCTTGGGAGTTATGACCACGATGGTTACTTCAGTCATCGAACGGCAAAAAGAAATCGGACTGATGAAAAGCGTCGGGGCAGAAAACAAAAAAATCATTTCTCTCTTCCTTTCCGAAGCAACGATCATTGGAATCATTGGTGGAATCCTTGGATATCTCATTGGAATTCTCCTTGCACAATTCATAGGTTTTAGTGTGTTTTCTATGTCAATTACACCTCGTTTTGAAGTCATCCCTATTTCCATTGGACTCTCGGTTGGTGTTGCCCTATTGGCAAGCATCCTCCCCGTGCGACGTGCAGTTAGTATTGAACCTGCAATTGTGCTCAGAGGTGAATAAAACAATGAATGAGGAAATCATCAGGCTTCAAGCAATTAAAAAATATTACGATGAAAGCACTCATGTCCTTGAAAATCTCAACCTCATTATTCACAAAGGAGCCTGGACGTCGATTATAGGTCCATCTGGCTCCGGAAAAACAACATTGCTAAATATCATTGGATGTTTAGATTCAGCCACCGCTGGTTCAGTATTCATCAATGACACTGAAATAACCAAGTTAAATCAAACGCAGTTGACGCGATTCCGTCGGGAGAACATCGGTTTGATTTTTCAACAGTACCACCTCGTTCCATATCTGACTGCATTAGAGAATGTTATGATGGCACAATATTATCATAGTGTCATCGATGAAGAAAAAGCAACTGAGACGTTAAAGAAGGTAGGGTTAGGACATCGATTGGATCATGTACCTTCTCATCTCTCGGGGGGTGAACAACAACGGGTATGTATCGCACGTGCACTCATCAATGAACCAAAAATATTGTTAGCTGATGAACCGACTGGGAATCTCGATCAGAAAAATGGTGAAATTGTTCTAAATCTTATCAGACAACTTCATACAGAAGGGCATACCATTATTCTCGTGACTCATAACCCGGATATAGCAAAACTTGGACAGCGAATTATCACGGTCATTGATGGTAAAATTTGTTCTGACTCGACATGTTCGTCTGAAATAAATGAAAAATAAGAAAGGTGAAAAAATATGAAGAAAAAAATTGTGTTTATAGGCATCGTAGCAATCGTAGCTATGGTTTACTTAGGGGGATGTACTGGAACGACATCACATAAAAATAATTCAAATACAGATACGAATTCCAATTCAGAACTTCAGCAAAACGACACTGAAGTGAGAATTCCGATCTCTAGCATCAGTACGACTGCAAAATTTTATTCTTATGACTCTAATGGTGTAACTATTCGGTATTTTGCGGTAAAAGATAAACAGGGAAATGTCCACGTCGCTTTTGATGCCTGTGATGTGTGTTATGAAGCGAAAAAAGGATACAAACAAGATGGAGATGTTATGCAATGTCTTAACTGTGGTAAAACGTTTTCAATAACAAGTATTGGAGCAGAAAATACAGCGGGTGGTTGCTGGCCGAGTTATTTAGCGATGAACATTGATGGAAGCGATGTTGTGATACAAATAGCGGATTTAGAAGCAAAAAGCTATATGTTTTAGGATGAAAATATAACCATTAATTCGAGATGTTACTGACTTCATGAGAAAAGTATTTATAGGTTAAAACCTTTATAGACTTAACAATTGTTTAGTTAGAGGGATAATATGAAAGTCGTACTATGCAATGATGGTGTCTGTGTTCCTCCGAAATGTCCTATTGTGGACGTACAGGAGGATAAAGTGATAATCGGTGAAAAACAGAATGTGTGCACATTAACACGAGCACAATTCGACATTCTCAGAACGAAGATAAAAAACGGTGAGATCTAAGGGAATAATTTTTTCCTTCTTTCTTCTTTCTTTTTTTATAGGTAGGCGAAATATGTAGAGATTAATCAATATTTTTAAGCTTAAATCTCTTTTTTTCACCATCGTGTATAGGTTGTTATCAGAAAAATATTTTTCTCCTTAAAAATAGTAAAAATGCAGGGGAATGGATTTGAACATCAGTTGAGTCATAGAAAATAATGGTTTCACCTGGTGTGATATTTAAAAAATGCTCTCGTCAGAATTCCAGGTCAAATTCTTACAGCTCATAGCCAAACTCATCAAATACAAATTTCCATTTATGGTTTATTTTATCTTTAATATCAGGCTCTACATTGTAGGTACTTGCCTTAAAAAATTTCTGAGATGTAGCATAATTACTAAAAATTTTTTTAGAAGCATCGAAATTTTTTAACCCTAGTGTTGTATAAATTTTTTTAACATTTTTTAAAGGATTTTGAATGAAATCCTCGTATTGTATTTCAACGAGATTTCCTTTAGGGATAAGGTTTCTCTCTTCAAAGTATTTTTTGTACATCTGGGCGTATAAATCAAGCATGTGTCCTTCGAGGTTTTGCATGTTATGTTTCTGGATACAATAAATAGGTACTACTATCCGCAGGAACCTCATCATTGAATAATAAAGATCATAGGGGTTTCTATATATGTGAATAAACTGTGCGTCTGGGAACATTTCAAGAAGATGTTTTATCCGAGCAGTATGCGCAGGGTTCTTTAATATCAAGCGTTTTCCGTCTCGATAATAGGTTAATTTTTTTAAAAAATAAAGATATGTTTCTTTCCATTCGTCTATCACGTTTTTGGGGACATTTTCCATGCAGACGAATTTGTTATAAAATCCCATGTTTTTTGGGAAAATCCAACCATTGTAGTACGCATACGGGATAAAATCACCAATTGCATATTCTTCCTCTTGAGGTAAATCAATTCCCATTGGTACCTCATCCATGGGTCTTTTAGGTGTGATACTTGCGGCGAGGACAGGTTTAAAAATTTTTTCACTGCCAAGGAAAACGCCTGGTACCGTTGCAGTAAACGTTGAACAATAACCAAATGTATTGTCAAGAGATAAAATGTTATGAATATACGTTGTGCCACTTCTCCAGTGTCCGATGATGAACAGAGGAGGATGTTGAATTTCCGTTTGTTTTATGCTTTTGTTAAATTGTATGTTCTCTTTAATGCGAAAAGGTGCTATGATAGTACTTAATGCAGTTGCATAAAGCATGCGTGGCATGTATCGTATGCTTATCAGAAAGTTATTTTGTGCATAGAGACGGAATATGTTAGTAACTGTTGAACCAGCGAGAGGCTCGTATTTTACATCGAAAACAGTTCCATGTAGTTGTAAAGGTTTCGTCATATGGTGCACACGACATAGTTCCTTCATATTTAACAATTAGCGGAAAATGTTTTATAGAGAAAACTTGTGTCTCCTTTCGTTTGTAAAAAACTGAGGAAAAATAATTGAGAAAACGATAGGGTTGATTTGTAAGATCCAAGATAGTACCAAAAAACGAAAATCTTGGAGATTTTTCCTCCTGTTGGATCTTATAGGTTCAGCTGAGATCAGTACTATTTCAATGATTTTTATGATGAGTGTAGGGAAGAGATTTCATTCTATGGACGTTTAAAATATAGGGTAAAAGATGTAGAGCGTGCGACATCGGTTGAACACAAATTAAGTGACCATAGTCTGATCGCGGTCAAAATCTTACTTGTTTCTATTTCGGGATGATACTATAAGTGAGAATGCTAGTGTGGCAAACCATATGAGAACGCGAACTGACATCCCGGCTAGAGTCCATTCAAGGAACTGAGGTAATATTGAAAGGAAAAATAGACCCGCACACACAAACTGGCTATTTCTTCCAATCATGAAATGTCGTAACTGTTGTGCTGTAAGAGTTGCTTTGTTTTCCTTGATTAGACGATGGCATAGTGCAGCTGATAGGCCCATCAAGAAAGCCATGTCGATTGCGTAAAGAGTTGAAGATAATGAAAAGAGTTGAGGGTTGATGTTGAGAATATTTAGCAGGTAGGGTTCAATTGCGACAAAAAACAACAACACAATGTTTAGGAAGATTGTTACAGGTTTGCCTTGGTCGATTTTGGACATAATGTCGCTGGTCCCCCACCATATTACAACCAATATTAAGAAACTCAGACTAAAGAAAAAAAGCCCTTCAACAACGTCAGTTGTGGTCTTAGGGTTTGCTGCAGTAAGAGAAAGCGCACCCACTGCAAGTGCGAACCCGAACACAGCGGTTGTTAATTTTTCAATCGGTGAATTCTGGATCATACCTTCACCACTACATGTATAGTGAGTCGACCACAAAAGCTTTGTCACAAATTCCATCGGGAAGAGAACAAAAATTTACTAGTAAAATAAATGAGAGTAACAGGGCAGGGGAAGGGATTTGAACCTCTATTCATTTCCTTAATATTAGACAATAATTTTTCTTCACAGCGATATCGTCGAAAATCGAATGAAGAATTCCGACCCTCCTTTTGATATCTAACCCATTAGATTCTTTTTTTGCTCGAGTTAATACCTCTTGAAGTTCTTCAATTTCTAAAACTGTTGCGGCAACACAATAATAACTTTTTGAACGCCCTTCGTTATAATCTTTTAACATCTCTTTAAGTAAATGCTCTCTGTTTTTCTGTGTTTTTTCAAATTCTCCGATTCCATTCTTTTGAATAAATCGAATATCCTCCTCAAGTTTTTGATAACATTTGAAAGAATCACTCTTTTTACTTGTGTCTCTATGTTTCTTCCATTTTATACAAGTCTTGTTTTCTTCGCAATCCCAACAAAATTCAATGCCTTTTTTCTTTAAAGCGCAAGTAATAAACGGACAACCAACAGAGATTCTAGACGTGCTCTTACACCCTAAACATCTGCTTTTCGATTCGGTATTATACATAGGACAAAGTCTACAAGAAAGCCCACAAATCCCAATCTCAGGATATTTTATCGACATGAGTATCTTTTAAGATATTTTGTTCTAGCTTATAAACATCTTTTTTGTTTATTATGTATTCTCGAGTGTAAAAAATAATGTAGGAGAGGAGACTTCACCTTCAAGCGTAAATCTCATTCCTACTATAAGACTGCACGTTATTTAACTAACACCATTGCCCATTTCTGAATCAAACCACCGCTTCGTTCGACTCTAAATCCTTCAAGTATTTTCTCCCATTCCGCTCGATTCACAAAACCAAGAGGAGGAGGGAAACCCAGGCTGAGGTACGCCTGTCCTCCTGGCTTGAGGATACGCTTTATTTCGTTCACAGCGTCTTGTCTATGGTCAGTCATGGAGCACAACAGTCCATTGG
>CABMCU010000139.1 GCA_902384685.1 uncultured archaeon
CCATTTCGTGGGTCGATATGTTTTAAGCAGAATGGTTTGCGTTCCTTCATGTTACACTATCATAAAATGTACCTTATCGGATACCCCCATCTTTAGATGGATTTATTTTGGGAGGATGTCATTTTGGAGGATGCGTGTTCCATTATAGATACCATGATTCATATGTGCAATGAGGAAATGGGAGAGATCGTCGACGGTCGTCATCAATCCCCCAATAGGATAATGTAGGAGTTGGTAGTAATGGAGTTTCACGTAGGTTTTATTTTCATAGAGGTAGGGAACGGCAACATCATCAATAGGTAAGTCTGGTAAGCGAAAACTAGTATGTATCATTCCTAAGGGAGTAAAGATATAGTCATCGCAGTATTCGTAGAAGGGTTGTCCGGAGAGGAGTTGTACCAAATACGCGACAATATCAAAGTTAATGTTGGCGTATTGCATGTATTCTCCTGGTCGATGAGTGGCATCCCATATTTCTGGGGTATAAAAAACACCGCCTGGCAGAAGGTATTCCTCGAGCCAGGGGCTGGGGTACCATGGTATTGGAGGTGGGTGGGAATAATTGAACCAATGATACGCCAAGGGGTCAGTAGCGAGACTAGAGGAATGGGAGAGGATCATTCGGATAGTGATCGGGTCATTGGGAAAATTCGGGTTTCTGAGAATGAACGGGAGATACATGTTGATGTCGTCATCCAGTTGAAAGAATCCCCGCTCATACAGTTGCATAAGTGCGGTGCTGGTGATAGTCTTTGTGACAGACGCGATTACATAGATAGTATGTTCATTCGCTGGTTTTTGCTGTTCCATGTCGTAGAAGCCGTATCCTTTTTTCCATACGATAGTGGTATTGTTTATGATACAAGCGGACATGCTTGGGTAGTGGCCGATTTTGAGTAAAACGGTGATAAGACGGTCGAAGGAGGAATCATTGTTGAAAAGGTAATTTTGAAATCCCTGTTGAATAGTTGAATGCTGTAGCGTAATTGCTGATGAAAGCGCTGGTACAAGAAGGAGAGTAACGAGACAGAAACTGATGAGTTTAATTTTCATATGATATTCTTATTAATAATGATTGAATAAATATATTATATTTTTTAGTAAAAACAAGCGAAAATGATGCAATTGGGAAAGGACAAACAATAGCATGGTTTTAATATTCATATCATTTGTGCGAAGAGATCTAGGGGTTCAAATCCCTTCCCCTGCACTTTTTTAATCCTTACCTCAAATGTGAATTCATCCAAATAAAAGTCCAAATAAACAAGGATCCTTCATCCAAAATGATGTTGCAGTTTTTGTTCCGATTCCATTCCATTCTCATTCCATTCTTGTTCCATTTTCCTCTATAAAGTGGAATGGAATGGAACAATGGAATATACTTCTAAGTCAAACATGATAAGTAAACATGAATGCCAACTTAAACAACATGAAAGTCAACATAACCAACCTATATCTCTTCGATTTTAATTGACTGGCAATCGTTATCGTACCGGTAAACTGGGGTTCAAATTCCTTCCCTTTGTTACAGAGTGGTTAATACTATTTGCTTGGAAATAGATGAAAATGAAAGAAGAATGGGCCAGGCCGGAATTGAACAGGCGATCTCCGCGTTGTAAGCGCGACGTCATAACCACTAGACCACTGGCCCATATCGTATTACCACTGGCTTGAGATATGACCACTGGCTTAGAGATAGCCAATGTCTTCATCTTTTCGCCTCGGTGGTAAAATGACATCAATTCCTGTTTTAAATGTTTTCAGGTCAATCTCTTTTGATAAAAAACTTATCAAGCAAAATCCGAGTCTTAATCTCAGACTGCAGATTATAAAAGTCAAGATTACGCTTCATCTTGAAAGAGAAAAAGGGCGTTTTATAAAATGTGTAAAGAAATCCGTATTCTATAGAATTTTAATAAAAAATTGTGAAAAATTTCCTCTTAAAAATTTCAAAAAAATTTTTGTATATTTATGCATTAAAAATGTCGGGCATCTCTTCAACGTGGTTTCAAATACATCCCAAATCACACTACTTCCGAAGGATTTCCCCCTATTAATCAATGTATAGAATTTATCTGAAAATGAAAAGACGAATCATATTTCTCCTGGAGTCGAAAGTTTTATATATAGTATTAACAATCGTTAATGCAGCGAGGTATAATTGTTGATGAGAGAATCTTTTTATTCTTTCCTCCCAAATCCTCATCAACAATTTACTTCCTATTAATTTTTTAAAGACACTCCATCGTATGAACGATAGTATCATTGAGGAATATCTATCAATGATTTTAGATACGGTATAATTCCGAGCACATGACTATTTTCTCGCAGAGAAAGATTTTCCATCGTAGAAACAATCAAGTTGTATCACCTAGTAGGGTTTTTTACAAATTTCCGACCTAAATTTTTGACAGCCTTTTCGATATCCTTTTTTCCATTCTTTTTCATCCGTTGTTGTTCATCTTCTTTTTATCAACAGCAAAACTTTTTTCAATTAACAGATAGATGTCAATGGAGAGAAGCGGGACGAAAATAAAAAAAGAGATATTCTTCTATCGGCAATCCAAAGAGTAAACCTACTATTTCATTCTGTGAAAAAAACCAGAGTCCAATCCTAACAGAGAGTTGATCCCAAAGAATTGCAATAAAAAATAAAATAAACAGTGAAATAAGTAATGTTTTAAGATGTATTTTTTTCCTATTCAGGTAGAATAAAATGATATTAGGAAGTATGACAAAAATACAGAGAAACTGGAGATAGAGATACATATTATGAACGAATGATTTGTGGCTATAAAAAGCCACGTATATTATGATATTTTTTATCTTTTCATTCGTTATTTTGATGAAATAAAAAAAGGATAGTTACTGTTATAATCAATTGTCCTTAACTAGGTTTTTTTTACTTTGTTGATTTGATGTTCGATTGCTAGGAACGCATTTCTCATTGCCTGCATAGGACCATAACCCTCTTGGGTTGCGTAGAAGACGCCAGGTTTTCCAGAAAGTTTCATTTCACAGAAGACTCTAAAAAGTCCTTGTTTGGTTTCTTTGTGCTGTTCAAGGGAGACATGAAGATAGCCGACCTCAAGGTATTTTTCGTAGTTTTTCAGGAATTCTTCTCTCAGGAATTTGACCGTTTGTTCTTTATCGAAACCTTCGACTTTGTTGTTGCGGTGATGGAATTGAATAGCGATGGCTTCTTCTTTTTCAAATCCTGCATAAGGCGCGAGGAATTCTTTATGCGTGACAATGCCGTACAGATGATTTTCTTTTCCAATGAGTACCCCCGGGAGCTTTGATTCATGCATCCTGGTATGGACATCCCGGATAGTAGATTCTGGTGACAGGATTAGGGGTTGTTCTTGCATGATAGTTTTTGCGGGAAGGTCAAGTTTTTGTCTTTTTTCTGATTCAAAATCGTCGCGTCCATCGACGTTGCTGTGTGTATGGAGGACGTTGTTAATGATGGTGTTGATGGTTATGGCACCAACAACGTTATTATGATCAACAATCGCGAGGTATGAGATATTTTCTTGTCGGAACAGGTGAAGAACTTTCCCGATAGTTTCATTTGGGCTTACGGAAAGCGGTTTGGTGCACATAATAGTTTTAATTAGTTGCGTTCCGATGTTTTGTTCGATGAGTTTTTTGACGACATCGTCTGCGGTAACGACACCAAGGAGAGTGTCATTATGGATTATCGGGAGATAATAGACATTATTTTCAACCATAACGCGAGCAATTTCTTCTAAGGGGGTCGTTTGGGTAAGTTTCGGTGTGTGAGAAAGCATGGTATGGAGTTTTGTTTGAAGAGTCACTGTTGGTTCGATGAGTGTTCGTTTTAACAGCATTCCATGATATTTCTCATGGTCAGTGATAACGATGGCATCATTATCATTGAACAGGTTTATTGCTTGAGAGAAGTTGTCGTTTGCATCTCTTTTTACTACTTCTGTTTTAAGGATATCTTGGGCAGAAATCATAATAAGTCACTTCTCGTCAGGATGGGAGAGAGAGTTATAAATGTTTGTTACAATAGTAAGAAGGAGTGAATTTAATAAACGAAAGTTTTATGTCCACTTTTCCTTTCAATTGTCAATCAAATTTTCTAGGTCTTTACAAATACCGGTCTTCCTTGATTGCTGAATCCATGTTGTGGCTCATAGGGGTTAAATGCAGGATCACCGTACAACACGCGAACGTAAAAGGTCGGAGGTTCTGCATCAACTCGTTTTTCACCGCGTAATGTCTCCCCAAGACTCCAGTTATCAACGATCTAATTATTTTCCATAGTAGTAAGAACACATTCCTGACCTGTTTCTCTTGTTGCTCACACAAAACCGTTACAGCCAGCATTAAGCATTGTAAGTCCTATGTTCATTTTTGGGGGAAGACGATCGGTTCGCC
>CABMCU010000140.1 GCA_902384685.1 uncultured archaeon
ATCGATGATTGAAAGCGTGTTACATTTTTGTATTTTCTTTTTGGAGTCGTGGTAGATTTTTTGTTCGGATTCATTAGTTTTCTTTTTATCGATTCTGGTTCCCTCTGTGATCATCGCAATCGGTTTAGCCTGTTGTGCTGCTGTTATGAAATCGTCTGTCATATCTGCATGTAGTCCATGCATTCGCAGGTCCCCGGTGTAAATGAGAGGTCCTTCAGAGGTGTAGATGATAAATGCGTAAGCACCTGGTACAGAGTGATCTACATGTATTGGTTCGATTTCAATGGAATCAATTTTAAATTTTTTTTCGGTGGTAAACGTATGAAATTTTCGTATCACAGGTGGTATCTTATAATGAGAACGATACAGTGGTCTGATACGGAAATCAATGACTTCGTTTTCGAGGTCTCGAGTAGTTTGCTCTGCGACGGCGTTGAGAATTCTTTTACAGGTTTCTCCGCAATAAATCGGGATGTCTTTATGTAAAAATGAAATGTAGTTCGCATGGTCTGCATGCGCATGAGATAAAACGACACCAGAAACCGCTGGTTCTTCGGGTTTTTTTCCAATGTGTTCGAGAAGGTCAGTTCGATATATGCCTGGGATATCTGGGAGCAACCGCATTTCTAGAAAATCTCCGATGCCGTTTGCTGTTCTGGGGTTAAGGAACTCTTCAAAATATTTTCCTCTACGAGAAAAACTCATGCCGAAATCAAGAAAGATTTTCGTACCATGGTCATCGAGCAGGATTTTGTTCCCCCCGATTTCATTGACACCACCGTAGAAGGTTACATTAACCATTACTGCTCCCTGTTTTCCTTCTCACAGATAAAGAGTAGTATACATAAACATTCGTATAGGTTCAAGAAAAAAAAGGTATTCCCTATTCGATGCTGACTCTGAATCCACTGTGGTCCTTTTTCTTTTCTTTTTTATCAAGAACAATATCAAGAATCCCATTCTTATAGGTCGCCTTTGTCGATTTTGACTTTACGTTACATGGAAGGTCAATACGTTTGTGATATTTCCGTTTCGGTGAGTCCACCTTGATTTCCAGGGTGTCTTCAGTTGCGACTAAGTCGATGTCCTCTCTTTCAACACCTGGTATTTCAACGGTGATGGCTACATCGTTTTCTCCTTCGATGACGTCAGTGAGCGGTTCGATTTCATCAGAAATAGTTGCGACTCCTTCAGGAGATCGTACTGATCGGTTCCCGAAATCCTCGATCTGAGGTTTCCCATCAGGGCCAAACTCGATCTTATACCCATGCACAATAGGTTTCCCTGGTTGGGCATTGGTGAACATCTTCATCATTTCTTCTGCCATTTTCTTGATATCATCCATGACTTTATCGTCATTGAAGATATCTCGTATTCTGTCATTATTAAAGATATCCCGGAAAATATCATCGTCTACTCGGAATGGATCATTTGGGTTCTTTTTTCTTTCGTGATTTTCATCGTCAAAAGGATTCATATTTCACTTCCCCTTTTTTGGTTCTTTTCGATATACTACTTAGTAGAACTCCTATTTATAGGTTTCGTTGTTATCTTCGAGTTCTCTTTGGAGTTCCTCTAGGAGGAGTTTTGCTCTTTTATTCAGTCTCTTTGGTGTTTGTAGCTGAACAAGGACATAAAGGTCCCCGTAACCTGACCTCTGTATTTTCGGCATACCGCTCCCTTTTATTTTAAAGAGGGTCCCGCTTTCGGTTCCTTCTGGGATTTTTAGCCGTTCCGTACCATGTAAAGTCTCCACGGAGAAGCTTGCTCCTAAGGCTGCCTGAGGAAATGAGATGGTGACTTTCCGGTACAGGTCCGCTCCTCGTCGCTCAAAGACCGGGTGTTTCTTCATATGAACCACGACATATAGGTCCCCACTCTGGCTTACTCCCGTTGGGTGTTCTCCTTGACCCGCGAGTCTGAGGTGCGCGCCATCATCGATTCCTCGGGGGATTCGTAACTCGATTTTCCTGGTCTTTTGAATGCTTCCTCGTCCTCGGCATGACGGGCAAGGATCTTCGATGAACGTTCCCTGTCCATGACATTTGGAACATACACCAATCTGGGTGAACATCCCAAACGCGGTCCGACGGGATACTTGCTGCTGTCCGGTTCCTCCGCAAGTTGCACACCGTTTTGGGCTGCTCCCTGGTCGAGCACCGCTTCCCCTACAGGTATCACATAGTTCAGTACGGGGGACGTCTAGCTCGGTCTCCATTCCCCTGTAGGCATCCTCAAGGTTTATCTCAATATCATATCTGATATCACTTCCTCGTTGTTGGGCGCGTGGTTGGCTAGTAAATCCACTTCTCCGACCAAAGAATTGTTCGAAAATATCATTAAAATCAAACCCTGTTCCCTGGAAAATATCACCGAAATCAGTCGTCCGGAAAATATCCTCTTTGGTGTATTGCTGGTCGATTCCAGCGTGTCCATATTCGTCGTACATCTTTCGTTTTTCTTCATCGTAGAGGACTGCATAGGCTTCGGATATTTGTTTGAATTTTTCTTCCGCGCCTTTTTCTTTGTTTTTGTCTGGATGGTATTTCAACGCAAGTTGCCGGTATGCTTTCTTGATATCGTCTTTTGTTGCGGAATGGTCAACACCGAGGATATCGTAGTAATCTTTCTTTTCCATAGGTCTAGCGCCTGTACATTCAAAAGGGGTATTTCTTTTTTATCATCACCTGAGATTGTCTAGAGTAATACTCGGAATATCTGAAGGAGGATATCTCCGAGGATGAATGTAGCGAGGAAACCGGCAAGCAGTGGGATCATAAACGGGATTTTTGGGGTGACCCAGATTTCTTTTATCCCAAGTTTTTCAAATTCCGCGAGTTCTTCTTCAACATTGAAATTCTTTGGCATGTACACCAGTTTTCGTTTCCCGTTTTTTATTTTTTCCATGGGCCACACAAACGTTTGTTTTGCTTTTTCTACGGAGATCATGTAGCCGAGTAAACAGTGGGGAAACCGTAGGTTTCTTTTCGCAATGTTAAAGAGTAAGAGGCTTATGGGTATGAAAAGGAATAGGATTATTGCGTTTGCAAAGATACTCCAAGATCCTGGGAGGTATGATAGCCAAAGTGGAAAAGATCCTATGAGTGGTTGGATTGGGACGAGTATTGCTAATGCCATGAGCGCTTTTGCATCCGCGCCGCCGAACAGGAGTCGCATTTGGAAGAACGCGTACATGAGTACGATCATGATGGGGATGAAGATGAGATACCAGAGATTTGGGAACCCCTCACTGAGGTACTGTATGATCAGGAGGATTGTCCCAATGATTCCCATGATCACCCAGAGGATGTCTGCTGCCCTGCGAGTTTTAATATCGGTATAGGATGCGTAGGCAAGCAGTATCGTTCCAGTTATTAGTCTGATTTCATTCAAAATTGTTGCATCAACCATCATGACTGAGAGTAACAGAAAAGACCATAATAAGGTATTTGATGTATCATCTTGTATTAGAAGAGGTCGGGCGAATGCTGGAAGAATTACAAGGTTCTGGTGTATTGATTCATCATTGGGATACGGATGGGGTTTGTTCTGCGCGACTCTTATTGGAAAGACTCCCAAAAAGTGTTGTGAATAAAACCCCGATTCTTGGGAATTATTTTCTGACTGAGGAAGAGCTGATTTCATATTCTTCCTCTGATTTTGTGATTGTTACCGATATGGCGTTACCTGAGGAGAATATAAAACGATTAGCGAAACATGCAAAGGTGCTGATTTTTGATCATCATCTGCAACAACCGATTCCTGGTGTGGTTCATCATAATCCAATTGGTGAAGGACTAGATCCGTTGTTGTATCCTTCAGCTAGCTGGATTGTCAACGATTTCCTCAGTAATCCGGTGAATGTGTTTGCGCTACTTGGTATTGTTGGTGATTATGAGAAACGCATTCAGGCAAATAAGGAGTTCTATTCGAAGATTACTGATTTTTGTATTAAGGAGCGTTTTACGTTTGATGAGCTTTTGATGATGGTGTACTTGCTTGATTCCAGTTATAAGATTGGTGATCGAAAAGCAGTCGAAGAAATCCCACAACTTCTTTTGGAATATACCGATGCTCGGAGGATTCTGCAGAATGTCCGCTGGAAAAATAATCTGGTCTTGCTTGAGAACGAGATAGCAAAATTTGTCAATGCACCTGGTGAGGAACAACAAGGGATTCTTTTAAAACGGATTCATACGAAATTTAATATTATTTCAACGGTGACGCGAAGGATTGCATGGAATTCTGGGAAGGATACGGTGGTGGTGAATACCGGGTTTTTCAAAGATACTGATCAAATTTATGTTCGAAGTAGTAAGAACCTTCAACCGTTGATTCATCAAGGAAAAATGCTTGGGTATCGCTGTGGTGGGAAAACAGAGGTTCTTGGTGCAGTCGTTCCAAAAGAGAAAACAGAATCGTTTGCATACGAGATAATGAAGTTTCTGTCCATTTCATAATAGAATCAACGTAGTTTCGATTTTTATATACCACAAATTAAGCAATCATTCGATATGTGTTTGTGAGAGATAATTTTATTTCACTCTATCGAGAAATAGAACCGATTTACCTACTCATGTTATATACCATAAAGTGTATACACTTTGCTTTTATTGATACATTTTTATTATATAATTTTCTTTAAGAAGCTATATTAAGGTAAAAAAAATGATTTAAAGAAATATTTATAAAAGGTAAATGACATCTGTATATACGATATAAAAAAAAGGGGGTAATAAGAAGAATATGACGATAACATCTAGGAAAAGAAAAGCGATTATTAATACGTGCAAAAAGTACTATAAAATGAGCAATAAAAAGGGACTCGTAAGTTGGTTGGGAACAAATCACCAAGCAATTAAAAATAAGGTGCGCGGTTTGCCAAAAAGAGTTCAGACAGAGGGTGAAACACCCATGTATATACTAGTCAAAAAAAAGCCCGTATCGGCGACCGTATCGCGCCCCGTTACAAGATGTAAACGACTCAGATACGGGTCGTATACAAAAAAACGAATTCCGTATGCGGACGGTGTAAATATATGACTAAAAAGATAAGAGAAAAAACTGAAAATGAAAAAGCCTACGATATCGCAAATCCTGTTTATTCATGTCGGGTAACCCCACAGCTGCTAAAAGCTGAAGAGAAACTTAAGAATGCTACTGGATTGAATAGAAGTATTTTGTTACACTCATTATTTCTCAATCAAACTGCGGTGTTTGAGGCAGCTGTCGAAAAAAAAGTAAATGAGGTAATCGAGGCTATGAAACCCCAAATCTTAGAAGAAGGTAAAAAGACAGGAAAAAAGGAAGCCGATATACAATTATTTGAAAGAGGTAAGAACTATGGTATTGCCCTTAAATGGAGTCAAAATATGGATCGGTATGCGATTGTATGTCGATGCTGGTTTTGCAATGGACCCTTATATGTTGATTCTTCTTGGCCTGAATCGATTCAGTTCAGAAACTATTTAGAGAGTAAAGGAATTTGTCATGAGTATTGTTATAGTAATTGGAGAGCCTATCACGGTTTCAATTCTGAAGATTCAGACAAATCTAAAATAAATCCTGGCTCTCATTGGTAGAAATAATACGAAACCTCATGGTGTTCCGGTGATTTCATTTAAGTATATATTTTATTATCATTGTTCAGTCGTGAATACAGGATAAAGCTTCTGTTCAAATACAAATCAAAAATGATACTTCTCTTACATAATGTAAGCTTTATTATTTGGTTGAATTTTGCATCATTATTATGGTGATATTGGGATACCAATTGTATAAGCCTGTGTAATCCATATTAGCCTGTGCGACTTTCCATGTGAGTGTTGCGTTCCCAGTATTAATAGGATAGTAGTTGTTAAATCCGTTTGGAATGGTCGCTAAACATTCGATTGATTCTCCTTGAGCAAGGGTATAGGTACATGTTACTCGGCATAGATTATTTTGTATTAATCGTTCAAAAGAGAGATTGTCTTTTCCATTTTTTGATAGATTAATTTTGACTTCCATACCAGTAAAACTAATGTTTACAGGAGTATAATTCTCGTCAACAGCATTGACGAAAACAGCAACCATAACATTTACCTTGACAGAATCAGATTTGTTAAATAATTGTTCACATCCACTAATGTAAAGCGTTAAAAAAAGCATACAGGTAATCATTATCGTAAGTTGTTTTTTCATCCTAAGATTGAGAATAAAAAAAAATAAAAAAAAGATATAATGATTATGTGATATCTTTGGTTTTATTACGCCCAGGTCCAGGTGCCCATTAATGTGTTTGTAGGTATGTATCTAATTGTTATAGTTCCTGTAGTACCACTGAGTGTAATAAATTGTCCTGCCAGTACAGAACCAGTAAATGTATCAGTACCATTACCGGTTACCGCAAAATCAGACCATGTTAAACCGGGGTCTGCACTTACTAGTGTTAAACCAGGATTGGGTGTAGTTTGTTTGTTAAATGCCATATTCGGTGCTTTATTTTGTGTTCCACCAATCATGCCACTGACATAGACATACACTGTTGCGGCAATTGCAACTGTTATGGCAACCATAAGGATGACACCGATAACAGCGGAAACTGCACGCTCATCGCCTTCTATAAATTTTCTATTTGCTTTCATTTTACCCATTCTCTCCTAGCTTATGTTTCAAAGCTTGTTTTATTGGACAATGCATAAGATACTTGGTATAAAAACTTTTTGAAAAACAGACGCATCATTAAACACCTCCTTGCACTTCATCTGTTGCCAATCAAATAGTTTTTATTTTTCCTGTTCTCTCCGCACCAAGTATGCATAGGCATACCAATTCTAACTAATTGTTTTCGTTTCCACTATATTTATAGTCTCGTAAGAAAAATGCAAAAACCGACAAATAACAAAACGATAAAACAACAAATCCCATCTACACCCATAAAATGAGCAATAGTACTTCTTTGAAAAAAAGAGAATTATTCTATTTACAAGAATAATCACCATTGTTTATTCTTATGTTAAATGCTTGGTTATCAAAAAAGGCATCATTTTAACGTTCAAAAGCGAAATGTTTATTAGAAAATACTTCCTTACCTATTTGTAAGTAATTTGGGATGCAATGAAGAATTAATATCGTAGAGCATCTTCTACAGAGATTGGGATGGGATAAAATATGTATCATCAAGGAAAAAACAACAAAGGTTGGAATACACAATTTTTTATGCTTCTACCGGCCATAGGATTTCTTTTTCCCAAAAAAACACGTTCGGATGAACTGGATGAAAACTCACTTGATTTTCATCTTGATATGATCAAAAAAATCGATAAGCTCCTTGCTGAACATAACATAGAACCCCCATCTGATGTACCTTTTCATGCACCATCTATAAGTCCTGCACCATCACCTGTGCCTATCGAATCACGACCAGTACTGAAAAAAACACTTTCTCATCGAGAAATCACATGGGAGCCTGTAATAGAACCGCCTCAGACAATAACACAAACAATTCCTGATGAATTCAAAACTGAACTCAGTATTAACCCTGAATTTAGATTTATCACAAACAAAGAGTTCAATGATATGATTCTACATACACGACAATCACCGGAAGATCGCATCGAAATCATCGATTTAAGCGCAGTTGCGGTAGATAATACAGAATTAAAGAAAAAGTTAAACATTACAGATATAGCAAATCAGACTGATGAAACACACAACTCTTTTTTAATAAATGAGGTGTTGGGCGAAGGACGCCGTAATAAAAAAATAGAGATTATCGATATACAAAACCTCAAACAAAAAATACACGAGAATTTTTTCTTCACACCGATGAATAAAACCGAAAAAAAGGAAAAAGCCCATGTTTATTTTTTTAGTAGTAAAATTGAGAATAATACACAACAAAAAAAAGTGGAGGTGGAATAATTGTCTACTGCCATTGATATTGAAGAACGAATCAAAAAACTCAAAGAAGAACAGATCAAAGCAGAAGAACAAAGAAAACAACAAGAGCAGGAGATGTACGGAAAACTCGAAAAAGAGCGCGAAATTCTTGAAGAACGATTCAAAAAATTCAAAGAAGAACAAATCAAAGCAGAGGAACAAAGAAAACAACAAGCGCAGGATATGTATAAACAACTCGAACGAGAGCGTGAAAAACTAAGA
>CABMCU010000141.1 GCA_902384685.1 uncultured archaeon
ATCATACACCAAAACCTGGTGGGACGCATGGCGAGGCTATATGTATGATGATGCACAAACTAAAGATCCTCGATGGGGCGGGTTTACATGGTTTAATCCAAGCGACACATCTGGCAACCTCTATGATATAGTTCACTACAAATGGATCGATCAAAAGTTACAGAACATCCACAGCGAAATGGAAATTTGGATGAGTTGTACCACAGGACAAAACTTCGGACCAGAAATATACCTAGAACATGGTGGTGCACTTTGGTATGGAAACGCAGGAACTGGATTATGTCCACAAGAAGACTTACTCGATGACATGTGGCTAAAAGACATGACGAGAAATGGTACAAGTGTAGGACAAGCGTTTTCATCTTATGTGTGGTTACACCAGCGAGATTTTACCGCTAAATTAGACGATCCAGCAAAATATGATATGTCAATGTACGGCTCTTCTACTATGCAAGTAACCAACGTACAAGTGATATACGGTGATCCAACCTTAACCCTTTGCAGCCCAGAGTGGACCGAACCAGTACCAGTTCTACCATAAAACATCTCTCTCTTTTTTTTTATTTTTTTTATTTTTTTTCTCATCTCTCTATGATGAATTTTGATTTTTTTTTTTAATCATTTAAATGAATCTTCAAGGAGACAACTCTTTACCTATTTTTTAGAGGCCGAATAAAAGCATGAAAAAAGAAAATAATTGATATGGTTGTTCAATGATCGTATCGGGTATGTTACCGAGAGAAAACAGCATGTAAACACAATTTCAGAAACTCGATAATCAAACATTTTTATCTTAATATTCACTAGGGTGTATTATTTTAATTCCTTGCAATGAACGTACTTTTTATTGCGTTTGATCAGTTTTCTCTAAAATATTATAGGATGATTTAAAGTTTAATTTTACAAAGTAGCAAAGTTATATTAGATAAAAGGAGAAAAAATAACCATTGTCATCTATTCCCTAGATGTTTTCCTTTTCCTTCTCTTTCTTAAGAAAGAGAAACAGAGAAAATGTAATGTTTTTCATTTTACCCCTTCGCATTTCCCTTTTCCTCCAAATTATTAAGCCCTGTTACCATAATATTTATTAGCACAAATAACATGGTGTTCGGAGGATATGTTTTTAAAGAAAAAATTGTTATTAATTTTTAAAATAGGAGAGCGAAATAAAACATGACAAACTATTGTCCTCATTGCGCAGTTGAATTAATACCAGGTTCAAAATTCTGTTCAGCGTGTGGAAAAAACGTTGAACAACCTCCTGTAACTAATATACAGACTCAACCGCAACACCAAGAAGAACAACAACAGACGTCCGTACCGCCATCAACACCACTGAAATCGAGAAAAAAATTAATAATTGGTATTTCAGCAATTATTATAGCTGTGATCATTGTATCGATTTTCTTATTATATCTTCTAGGTGGTACTAACTCTTTTAGTAGTGCTGATAGTCGATTTGTTGGAGACTGGGAACAAAATACGCTGGAGAGTCCATTTCTTTGGAAATTTAATAGCAATAGCACATTAGAGACAGGATTTTCTGGTGGTGCGATGCATAATAATGGTACATGGAAAGTCAAAGACACCCAGCTCTGTCTATATAATAATGCTGTGTGTTATACCTATGAATTTTCAAATAATGGAAACACGTTAACATTGAATATCGTTGGGATAAGTGATGTTTACCCTGTAAATATAATTTTGACAAAAAAAGGTCAACAAGAAATCAACCTAACCCCAGATGTAAAGTGTGCAATAAATACATCAACAAATAGAATAACAGTTACGTCTACAAATGCAAATACAAAATGGAGGGACATCGTAATTACAACTAGTCCTACCGCAAACTGGGAGGTTTTTAACGTTCATAATGTCGCTCTAGCTAAAATCAATATTACCGCTACAATAACTACAGATGTCACTGTCGGTGATTATATAGTTTTCGTAGACATTAATGGTGATGTTACCGTGACAATGAAATATATACCTACGAATTCATTACTTGGAACTTGGATTGTAAACGTCTAAATCTGTATATCATTTGTATGTATTATAACGGAATCTCTCTTCTTTTTTATCATTGATTTGCTTAAAAACATGTGTTAAAACCGTAATAATGATTTTCCGATACAAGTATATAACAATTTTATTTTTTTATTTAGAAGTCTTGATTTGAGGCTAGTTATTACTTATTGTTATAGCATTTATGAAACTTGTATCCGTAATAAATAGCGCCTGTATGTCCATCTTGCTGGATCTTTCTAAATGTGCTTTCGACCTTCATTCCAATTTTAACTTCGTCTAAGGGACAGTCAACTATCTGGGCTGTTATCTGAGGACCTTCTTCGAGTTTAATGATCGCAATCGGATACGGCGTCTGTTCTTCGAAATCATCAGGGCCAACGTGGATAATTGTGTACGTCACCACTTCTCCTTTTCCGGTCAGTTTAATTTCCTTCATGTTCCCTATACTCTTTCTTCGACAGTACGGGCAGGATTCTCGTGGTGGGAAAAAAACTCGTTCGCAAGTCCCGCATTTATTGCCCATGAAGTTGTACCGCTGCGGGATTTCTCTCCAGAATCGTGCGACGCCTTCTTTCATTGTTACATCGCCTCCAGGATATGAATAACACAGGTTGCTCCAGAGCCACCTACATTATGAGCAAGCCCTATTTTTCCGTCTTTGACTTGTCGTTTCCCTGCATCACCGCGTAACTGCATGGTGAGTTCAACGATCTGCGCAACCCCTGTTGCTCCAACAGGATGACCTTTTGCTTTTAAACCACCACTCGTATTAACTGGTAATGAGCCGTCTAAGGTGGTGATCTTATTATCGATAGCTTTGCCGCCTTTTCCCTTTTCAACAAACCCTAGGTCTTCGATAGCACAGATTTCTCCGATGGTGAAACAGTCATGTACTTCTGCGAAATCGATATCTTTCGGAGTCAGATTCGCTTGTTTATACGCCATTTTTGCCGCATATACGGTTGCATCAAGTGTGCAAATATCTCTTCGTCCATGGAGTGCAAGAGTATCTGAGGCTTGTCCTGAACCAATAATTTTGATAGGTTTGTCTGTGTATTTTTTTGCTTTTTCCGCAGCACAGAGAACAAGAGAGGCTGCGCCATCACTCACGGGAGAGCAGTCCAGAAGTCCCAAAGGATACGCGACGGTTGTTGCCCTTATAACCGATTCTAATGAAATAGGTGATTGATACTGCGCATAGGGGTTAAAAGCACCGTTGGCATGGTTTTTCACTGCTACTTGTGCGAGTTGTTCTTTGGTTGTCCCATATTCATGCATATGTCTAGTCGCGATCATCGCGTAGATGCCAGGGAATGTAGCACCAAAGAATGCTTCCCATTCCTGGTCAGATGCTGTCGCGAGGATCTCTGTCGCTTCAGATCCCCCAACATCATTCATTTTTTCAACTCCACCAACAACCACAATATCATTGATACCTGAAGCTATGGAGAGATACCCTTCACGAACTGCAAGACCGCCCGAAGCACAAGCTCCTTCGACACGAGTTGCTGGGATATGAAGCTGTGAAAACCCGGAGACTTCAGCGACAAGAGCGCCAATATGTTCCTGGTCGACGAATCGCCCAGAGCTCATAGAACCAATATAAAGGGCATTGATATCTTTTCCCTCAATTTTCGCATCAAGAATTGCTTTTGACCCCGCTTCTGCGATAAGTTGTCTAAACGATTTATCCCATAGTTCACCAAATTTTGTTAGACCTACTCCAATAACCGCAACCTCTCTCATTTCTTCTCACTCCCAAAATAACAAGTTTGTCATTTTTGCATAAGTCCCGTAATCGACATATTCTTTGTCAGCGACCAGTTGTGCAACAGATGGTGCTTTCTCTCGTGAAAGTCGAGTAATATTATTAGTGACAGTCATGTCAAACCCGTCGCTTCCTGCACCTGATCCGTAACTTGTCATGAAGATCCGGTCACCTGGTTTCGCGACATCTAAAACCGATGCAAGGCCAATCATCGATGCACCAGAATATGTGTTTCCTATGTACGGCACTAAAAGTCCTTGTTTTACTTGATCCATAGTAAATCCAAGTTTCTTTGCGACATTCACTGGGAATTTCCCGTTTGGCTGATGGAATATCGCGTAGGTATAATCCTGTGGTTTTGTTTGTGCTTTTGTCATGAGGTTTGTTGCACAGTTCGTAATATGTTTAAAGTACGCAGGTTCTCCGGTAAATCGTCCGCCATGGGATGGATATTTCATTTCTGCTCGTCGCCAGAAATCGGGGGTGTCAGTCGTGTAGGAAAGAGTATGATTTATGGTCGCAATGACATTGTTTTTTCCTATAATGAATGCAGCCCCACCAGCGGATGCAGAATATTCGAGTGCGTCCCCAGGTGCTGCTTGGGATGTATCTGCCCCAATAGCGACCCCGTAGTCGATCATGTCTGCTTTAACAAACCCAAGGCAGGTTTGTATAGCAGCGGTTCCTGCTTTGCATGCGAACTCGTAATCGGCAACCATCAGGTCTGGTGTTGCACCAATTGCTTCTCCAACAATGGTTCCTGTCGGTTTGACCGCATAGGGGTGTGATTCACTCCCGACGTAGATAGCACCAATATCTGAAGGATTGAGTGTGCAGCGTTTTAGTGCCGCACGTATCGCTTCAACACTAATAGTTGCGGTATCCTGATCAACAGAGGGCACTGATTTTTCAAAAATTCCTAACCCTCGGCTGATGGCTTGTCCATCTTTTCCCCAGACTGCTGCGATTACCTCTGCTTTAATACGGTACCGAGGTATATGCGCTCCATAACTTACAACGCCTATTTGCTCCATAATAAATCCAACATGAGGAAAAACAAAAAAGACTACTTAAAAGTACCGTTTGATGTTCGACAATTGCCGTAATAAAAAATGGTTAGCCTGATAGTGTGATTTTCTTTCCACCTTTCAAGGCTTCGACGGATTGTTCCGCTACTTTCTCAAGTTTGTCATTATCCATCAATTCTTTCCGTGCCTTTAGGTTCTGGCTGCGGAGGATTTCTCTGTTTTCCTGAAGTTGTTTTATTCGTTCATTTTTCACAGAGATGATTTTTGATCTCATCTCCGAGGCTTTTTCATGGTTACTCTGTGCTTCTTCTCGTAATTCAATGTATTTCTTATGTTTCTTGTTTGCTTCACCAATCAACGTTGCGATTTCGTAGACTAATTTTTTGTACTCTTCGTGTTTCTGCTGGCTTTCATCATAATATTTTTGAACCTTCTCGTGTTCTTTGTCTGCTTTCTGGAATAATTCAGTGATTCCCTTATCCGTATCTGAGAGATCTACTTCGATGAGTTGTTGTTTCTCCATTTGTTTTTTGATTTCAGAAAATTCTTTCCGTTTTTGTTTTATCTGATCAATTAGCTTATTTTCCTTTCTGGTATTCATAATGGTGGTTTCTTGCTCGTATTCCATCATTTGAATATCTGCTTTTATTTCCTCAACACGGAGCGGGAGGTTTTTAATAACTTCTCCTTTTTTCTTCCGTTTCGCGTCAATCAGTTCCTTTGCCTGTTGTTGATATTGATTCCTTTTTTCTTTGTGCTCCTTCATCTTTGCAACAAGTTTTTCTCGTTCTTTCTTTAATTTATCCATATCAGTTTTGAGTTCTTTGCGTTTCTCATTAAGCAAATCTCGTTCTTCACGAAATTGTGTAGCTATTTGGTTGAGTTCGTTACGTTTCTCGATCAGACTCTGGAATTTCTTCTCTGCATTCTTGAGTTGCTCTAGATCTTGTTTCTTTGTAGATTCTTTTTCTATCACTGAAAACACCCTTTTTTTTTTGATATTGAATTAATCTCCCATTATAAGGTTTACTACTCCTCTTTCAACCGGATCCGGACCTGGTTTTTACCTTTAACCGCTATCCATGGTATTTGAAGATCAGCAATATTGTCAGCAGGGATTGTGACTTCTACAATATTTTTTTGTTTTCCATTTATATAGAAAAAGACTTTCACATTACGTGCTGAGACCGTCCCGTTATTTGAAATGCTACAGGACGTAGTAACCTTCTCTCCCGGGTTAAATACCGTCGGCCAGTGAGAGACGCCATCGAGTTTAAGGAGCGTTTTTCCTTCTTTAATCATTGCAATAACTGCGATATGTTCTGCTTTCTTTTTTCCTGTTTTTTTCACATATGCGGTTACTTCTGTCCAATCCTTCGATTTGTTGTTGTTTGTCGGTGTGATGATAATCTGCACTGTTTTTGATGATCGACCGTCGATAACGGTTGTCGGCGGTTCTACAGTGATCATCCATTTTGATGAACGTATTGTTTGCTGCGCAAATATTTCATAGGATTGTGTTTTCTTGGTTGGGTTTTGGAGTGTCAGCTTAAAAATTGCCTTATCCGTTGCTTCGATTTCTTTAATCCGATCCGTGCAGATGATGCGAACATGTTTCGTGGTAAACACAAGAGCTAGAATAATCAGGATGAATAAAATAATTACCATAAATATACTGGCAAGCACAATCGCACCATACGAGCCGAATATCTCATTCAAACCTAGCGTTTTTGCCGCGTTGTCAAATAGGGTGTAGATATTTTCAAAGAAATCTCCTCCGATGACGTGGACCGTGACATTGAAGGTTGCGGTGGTGTTGGTATCGCCATCTGAAGTAACGGTGATGGTGATGATATCTGAGTCGAGAGTTGTGTTTTTTGGTACTTGAATAACGACCCTGGCATCGTTGGTATTGGTGCTTTCCCCTATTGGTAGATTTTTAATACTTTCTCGTGGGATAAGCGGCCAGAGGTTCTTCGAAGAAGCGGTAATCGTGTAGCTATCGACATCGTTAATGGCACCGGTATTATTGTTTTTAATAACAAAGTAAAAGGTACGGTTTTCTCCTTTACTCAGGTTGATACTTTTTGAGTAACTGAGTATTTCTACATCATACTGGATTGCGTCCTTTGAGATTTCAGCAGAAACTCCTTGGCGAACTATTCCTGTGTATCCGTTTATAATGACAGCCAGGGTAATACTGTTACCGTAAGCTTCCTTGAGATTACTTAGTGATTTTATAAATACGTGAATATTAGTCGAGCTGTTTGCTGAAACCGGTGTTGATCCAGGAATGGTGATTTCCCAATCTCCTGTCTTTTCTCGTTCAGCGTAACTGATCTGAAGCGTATCTGCTTTTTCGCTGTTGACGCTAAGGATATATTCAACGGTTCCCCCTGGAATAATTTTCCTGTTCGAAGGATTGCTTGTAATATCCGTGATTTTGATGTTCTGTGTTTCTTCAAGTTTCACTCTAAGAGCAGAGGGGCAATCGCTCGAATCATACAGTAATTTCACAGTAGCACTTGTCCCATTTTTCAGAAACACACCAAGTCTAATTCTATGCCCATACGAAATTTCTTTATCTGAACCAGAAAAACTAAACGTAACTGGTTTGTTTGGTTTTGCTAGTGCCTCAAGGATCTTTGGTTTATCGAGTTCTATTTGAGATGAAGCGAACGTGGTATTATCGTCATAGAGAGTTGCGTTGATTGTAATTTTTCCTTTGAAGATATTGAGGATTTGGTAATAATCGAAGTACAAATCCGCTGAAATATCAGTTACCTTGAGGATTTTGTTTCTGTCAAATGATTCAGTAGTCCAAAGTATCGGTGTTTCTGTTAATTTAATACTTCCGTTTTTTGTTTCGGGCCGATTTTCATTCATTTCTGCATTGGTGTGAAGGTATAAGACACGAATATCTTCTTCTGATATTTTTGCTGGTATAGTGACTGAGGCAGGGTGATTTGCGGAGTCATAGATCAAGGATGATGATACCATGGAATTGATAATTTCAGTGAAGTCGCCTGTGGTGATGTTGCTTTCTTCTAGTACTGATAATATATCTTTTATAGCAGTTCCGATGTCTTGGAGTGTTTGTATTTTGCTGCGATTTTCCAAAAAGTTTGCTATTTTCTCCAATCGTGCGAGATTTATATATTTTGTTAGAAGGGTTGGTATTGTTTTATTACATGGAATGATTTCAACTGTAAAGATCAGGCTTTCTCCGGGCTTTAAGGTATGATTTATATTTGTAAGGGTTATTTGTTGATTGTAACTATCACTTAAAAGCTCTGGTGTAAGTTTAATTGTAGTGTTTTTTATGAGCTTTGGCAACGGCAGCGCTGAATTCATATTCATTGAGTAGAGTCCTACCGTGACATTGTCCCCAGATTTTTGTAGTGTTGTAGGCGGTTTGAAGTATAAATTATAAAAGACATCTCCATTGATTTTTACAGAGTCGTTACCAGTGTATGTGTATTCCTCGACGATTCGATATGGATTGGGTAAGAACAATTCGTAATCACCGAGTAATCCAAAAAGAAAGCTGAAATTATAATCTGAGGAATTTTCGAGGAGATATATGAGCCAAGATGAGCTAAACCACGTAAACCATTGATCCATATTGATACTATATTTTGGAAGAAGTTTCGAGGTGTTTTTTATGAAAAGATTTGGTGGGTATTGGGAATCGTTTTGTTTTGTTGGGAATATTTGTGAAAGGGATGCAAAACCAAACTCCGAGGAATTATCATTTCCTGAAAAGTTAAGAGCATCGGTGAAATATAAGGTTGTATTTCCAGAGCTGGATTCTGCAAGAACTGGATTTAGGGTCAGTACAGGTAAGAGATACCCTAGAATAAGGATGAATGTAAATAATATTGATCGGTGCGCTTTTAGCGCTTTCATTTCTTCTCAACCTCGATAGTTACTATCTACCTTGTTATTATATAAATCTTTGTTTACAATAGCTACCATTTCTTTATAAATATAATATGTGACATATTTAATAAGGTTGTGGGCATCTTCTTCCTATAACATGGAAGAGTTAGTTATGAAGAAAAAATGTTTAAATCAGGGGAGTTTTTCGTAACCAGTCCAAGTCGCTGATATATAAACTTCGTATATCTGAAAGCCCGTACCTGAGCATGGCAATCCGTTCGAGTCCGAGCCCCCACGCAAGCACCGGGCTTTTCACACCAATCGGCTCTGTTACCTCCGGCCGGAAAATACCGCTGCCACCAAGTTCCATCCATTTACCGTTCCAAAACACTTCGACTTCCATACTTGGTTCCGTATAGGGGAAGTATCCCGGTCTGAACCTGATTTTTTCGAATCCCATTCTTCGGTAAAATTCTTTGAGAATGCCGATCAGTTGTCGGAAGTTTGCATTCTCTTCATAAATAATTCCCTCTATTTGGTAGAACTCGGGGAGATGTGTCGCGTCGATGTTTTCTTTTCGAAAGACCCGTTCAAGGGAAAATACTTTACAAGGTGGTTTAGGGTTGTTGTAGAGGTACCGGATGGTGTTTACCGTGGTATGGGTTCGTAACAATGCTCGTTCACCCTCTGTTTTTGAGAATTTGTATCCCCACCCTGTTGATCCCGTAGTTCCCCCGTTTTCATGGACTTTTGCGATTTCCTCAAGTAATTGTTTTTCTTGTATTGGTATTTTTGCGGGTACTTCGCAGTAGAAGGTATCTTGCATTTCTCGTGCAGGATGATCCTGTGGAATGAAAAGAACATCCATATTCCAGAAACAGGATTCAACATAGTCCCCTTGTATTTCTTGGAACCCCATTTCGACGAAGATCTGCCGGATTTCAGAAATCAACTTGACTAACGGATGTGGTTTGCCACCATAGATTGCGGGAGCGAACGCATGGATATCATACGGCCTGATTGTTTTTTGTTTCCATTCACTGTTTTTTATGACTGCGCTCGTTACCTGAGAGATTTCCTCTTGGATTTCGAAACCGGTCTCCACTATCTTCTTTCCTAGATCTGTTAAAATAATCGTGCTAGTAATTAGTTCTTTCTCTTTGATAACGTTCTTCCGCGATGCGAGAGGTTTGATGCAGTCTTTTTCGATCTCTTGTTCGGGGTGTTCGTGCAGCAGACGTAAGAGTTTTTCTACTTCTGTTACTTCAGAGAGTGTTTTTTCTCCTTTGTTAGTCATTTCGATTATAGTGTCTTTTTCTTTCCTGATGGAAGCCCAACCATTTGTTTTAAGCCAACCGATTGCAACCGAGATCTCATCAGAATCAAGAACCGCTGAGAGCTCCCTTAGGCTGATTGTTCCTTTCTTCTCAGATAAAAGTTTGAGAGCACGTTTCTCAGGGAGCCCTTTTTCAACAAATCGTTTACCTTCTTTTCCCAGTGAATAAACAGTTTTAATATGGTTATCCATCGTGACAAGTTTTTTTGACTGCAACCAGGAAGCTGCATTTGAAACTTCAACATCTTGGGAAAACTGTCCGTTTTTGAAGATGTCTTCCGGTGAGCCTTTACCATGGAGTTTCTTCAGAGTGAGTAATACTTTTTTCTCGCTTAAAGACAGTTCCTTGATGGTTTTATCGACATCCATTAAAACCTGAAATTGTCTTACACCGTATTAAGATGTCGATGTTTCTTTTTGATAGGAAAGAATTATAAAATACTTGTTCTTCCTTATTCGCATCTGGGGAGTTAGCTATGATTGGAAAATTACCAGAAAATGTCTTACAAGCAGTATTGGAAACCATTCCCGTCGAATTTTCTGTGATCGATACAAACGAAAAGGTATTGGCCTGGAACAGGCATGCGACACGGATTTTCAAGAGACCTGAAGCTGTTGTGGGTCGCGATGTTCGGAATTGTCATCCGAAAAAAAGCCTTGGGAAAATCGAGCAGATATTGCAAGAGATGAAAGCAGGAAAACGGGATAAAGCCCAGTTTTGGATTGATCTTCCCCTTGGTTTAAATGGAAAAAAGGAAAAGGTGCTTATTGAATATTATGCATTACGAGATGTGAAGGGATCGTACCTTGGATGTCTTGAAGCCTCACAAAATATAGGTAAATACCAAGGGATAACTGGTGAGAAACGATTACTTGATTAATATTGCTATCCTTCATATTTCTCACAAATAATACGAAACGGTTAAGGTCGTAATAAGTAATCAATATCAATTAAAAACAGTTTTTGTACCCATTCTTTACAATGTTGTTTATGTTTTAGGCTATCTCGCCCTTTCGTTAGCATATGTGTTCGATGAGGTAGAGGGACACACACAATTCTATTGACATGATGCATATCAACACTCCTGACATCATAAGACGGATAGGGATTGTCAAATAGAGGGAGATATCCGAGATTTCTTTTTTTGAATCGTGCTCTCCGGTTAACCTCTGGATACTTATGCTTTTTCATACTTTTATTTCCTGTTATTACTAAATTGTGGAAAGGAGAGGAGGAAAGGAAGCGGAGCTGGGATGCAGACGTATCATTCTTCCTTTCACATGGTTGGAATGCGAAATACCATTTTTCGTTTATATACATACGGGGAGGAAGAATGAAAGTATTACTTTTTTAATGAAAGATTTGAACCTACTGCGAAAAGTTTAAAGCTAAGACTGCTCTATATATAACTGTCTAAGAAAGAGGAGGATTCCGAGGAGGATTCTGGGGAGGATTGAGGGAGGATTCAAAGATGACCGTAGCTCGAGCGAGCTCACGGAAAAAAACCAAAAAGGTGACTAAAAGATGAACGAAAATAGCGAGGGGAGGATTGACCCATTCAGGCTGCTGAATACTCGGAGAAAAAATCGTCAAAGAAAACCACTAAGGCCAAAAACTAAAGCGCGAGCTCTCTACGAAGAGTTAAACCCATGTATAAGCACGCGAATACCACAGAGTGTATATTTAGAGACTCTTTTAAGCGCAAAAACAGCAGGATTGAAACTAAATCAGTATGTATCAAAAGTGTTATCAAAATCCAATCTGGACATTGAGAAAATAAAAAATGATGCTCATACTGCTGGACAACAAAGCAGACAGCAAGAGATAGATAAAAGCTACAATCGTGGTGTCGAGGCAGGCAAAAATCAAAAACAAAACGATGTTATTAAGACCGCTGAAGACCACGCAATGGAAAAAATTGGATTGACATATCCCTGTTCCATATGTGGTAAGTGGATTTACGTAGAAAAAGGCGACAAGCTACATTTGCGAATTTTGAATTTATTGTACCAAGAAAACTGGTGTCATAAATATTGCATCGACCTCCAAAGTATCAATAATCGCCGTTACGACTAGCCGTGTCCAAAGTGGAAACCTGATTATTTAATATAGAATCATGGCCGCCTGTTAACGATAGACTCCTTTAATATAATGAAAGCTCACCGGAAAATGTGTAAAAACTAGCAAATGATTGTATTTCAGCATGAGAACAATTCATACAAAGGGAGAATAATAGTAAACCAAAGAAACAAATTAAGGTAATATGTAAAATATTCAAGAAGAAAACCAAAATCAATGACGATTTAATAGCATTTGATTGTCCAAACTGTATAACCAATGATGTATTTGTTTGAGTCAAAACCGTGTTAATGCTTGACTGAAAGCAAAAACATAAAAAAAGATGATTTTTTAAGGTCTCTGTAGTTCTCATTTTTAGAAAAAAGGGAGTATTGATTTTTCATTTTTTAACACCGTGATAGAAATATTAAAGAAATGTCTCAGCATGTCATTACTTTCTTATAGAACAAGCGTATTACCTCCTTTTAAAATAGGGCCCGTAGCTTAGATCGGTTGGAGCAACCGGCTGATAACCGGTAGGTCGAGAGTTCAAATCTCTTCGGGCCCATTTTTTCTTTTTTTTATTACATTAGCAATGGAAATAATACCTGTAATCCTGATCGGTGATTTCTCCCATGTAATTATGCCATTCCTGTGTCTTTGTATCAATGAACAGTTCAGCACCGTCACTACCTATTGCATTCATTAGCACCGTATCATGTTTGAATTCTTCTAATGCTTCCATCAGATTTGTCGGGAGTCGTTTGATGTTGTTTTCCTTAATTTCATCATCTGTCATCTTATAGATGTTCTTCGTGATAGGTTCATAGTTGATTTTCTTTTTAATACCGTCAAGACCTGCATGGGTTAATACCGAGAATAACAGGTAAGGGTTTGTCGCAGGATCTGCGTTTCGTACTTCGACGTCGACATTCTTCTTTGAAGGTATTCGTATAAGGCTGCTGCGGTTATGGGGCGCCCAGGCAAGATAAATAGGAGCTTCGTAATGAGGAATCAATCGTTTGTAAGAATTCAAGGTTGGATTGGCAATAGCAGCAATCCCTCGAGAGTGTTCGAGAATACCTCCGATGAAATATCGTGCGTTTTGAGTTAACCCAAACGGGTCGTTATCATCAACAAACATGTTTTTTCCTTTCTTGTATAAAGCGATATGTGCATGCATGCCACTTCCTGCTTCATTGGAGAAAGGTTTTGGCATGAAGGTAATGTCAAAATTATAGGTATTAGCAATGTCCCGTGCGAGATATTTAAATAAACAGCAAAAATCGGCTGCTGGAATAGCGTCGAGTTCTGTTACCTCGATTTCATGTTGTGATTTACCTGATTCATGGTGATGGTATTTGATATCACATCCGCAGGCCATGAGGAGATCCGAGAGTCGAGTCCGGTATTCTTTTGCGTTATCAAGTGGTGGTGCAATAAAATAGCCTTGATTTGCTTTGATTTCAGTAAATTTATTTTCATTATGACTGAAGACGTAAAATTCGATTTCCGGGGAAATCATAATGCTGTCGAACCCTTGGCTCGTTGCGGTATCCACTGCTCTCCGGAGGATATATCGTGGTCCTGCGCGGTATGGGTTGTAATCGACATCGCAAAGATTTGCCCGGATAAGGGCTTCTCCTTCCAGATGAGGAAGAACCAGAAAAGTGCCTGGGTCAGGAACTGCGAGCATATCTGAGCGTTCAACTTTTCGAAATCCAACTGATGAGCCATCAAAACGTGAACCTTTAGTGAGAGCATCATCTTTTATAAATCGGTCTGCAGGAACATAAAAAACCCGTAAACCGCCCATAAGATCAGTAAAATGAATTTGAATCCATCTGATATGATGGGTCTCGATTTCTTTTTTTATCTGTTGTTGATTCATAGGGTGGAGCATATCGCAGGCATTATAAAATTTTTATGGATACAAGATATTAAAGTATGGTAATTACACCACGCGAGCACGTGAGTGGGAATGAGCCTTAAATATAATAGAATTTACCAGATGGATTGTCTTACTGGTTTGCAGCAGATCGACAATGAATCTGTTGATGTGATTGTAACATCCCCACCGTATAATATTGGAAAACCGTATCGGTCATATCATGATATTCGACCACGAACTGAGTATTTAAATTGGATGGAAAATGTCGCAATTGCATGTAAAACAGCATTGAAGAAAAACGGGTCTTTTTTCCTTAATGTCGGGGGAAAACCGACAGAATTGTGGATAGCGTTAGATTTAGCGAATCGATTCCGTAACCACTTTATCTTACAAAATACAATTCATTGGATTAAATCAATTGCGATTCCAAAAGAAGATGTGGGTAACTATAAGACTATCACTGATGACATCGCAGTCGGGCATTACCAACCGGTCAATAGTACACGCTACCTGAGTAACTGTCATGAATACATCTTTCATTTCACATTAACCGGAGACGTTGTCATAGATTCTCTTGCCGTTGGTGTGAAATACCAGGATAAAACCAATATTGGGCGTTGGAAAAAAGCAAACAAAGATCTTCGAGGACGAGGTAATACTTGGTTTATCCCATATGTAACGATACAAAATGCAAGGGTACATCCGACGATCTTCCCGGAAAAACTCCCTGAAATGTGCATTAAACTTCATGGATTAAAAAAAAATATGCTTGTCCTTGATCCATTCATGGGAACCGGCTCAACAGCACTCGCCTGTCAAAAACTCGGAGTGAATTTCATCGGTTTTGAAATCGATGCAAGCTATATAGAAATCGCAAATAAGCAATTATCAAAACAAAAAAAGAAATCCGATTGAGATTAAAAGTAATAAATAATAATCAGAACAATGTAACTTTATGAACTATAGTAAGGTTAAAATATGAAAAACATCACCCCCTGGCGCAACGACAGTGTCTTCATTGCTCCCCTTTCACCAGCCTGTCGCATGTGCGCAAAAGGATCAAAAATGGTAATACTGATAACGGGCCTATGCTCCACACGTTGCTTCTACTGTCCCTTGAGTTTTAAAAAAGGGGGTACTGATAGAATTTTTGCAGATGAATGGGAACTGGAAAACGAGCAGGACACTAAGAAATTGATTCGAGAAGCAGAAAGCATAGAAGCGACAGGTGCTGGTATTACTGGTGGTGATCCCCTTATTGTTTGGAAACGAGTTCAAACCTACATCACTCTGCTGAAAGGTACCTTTGGAGAAAAATTCAATATTCATCTGTATACTTCTGCACTGAAAAATGCAAATCATCTCCACGATCTTATCGCTACAGGTCTTGATGAGGTGAGATTTCATCCACTTCCCAATACCTGGAGGAGCATGGAAAAAAGTCCTATTAGCAAAATAGTCAAAAACACCGTTAATACAAATACTGATGTTGCTATTGAAATTCCGGTCCTCCCAAAAAAGGAACAAGAAATCCTCTCTCTAATCACCTGGGCTGAGACACAAGGTGTACGATGGGTGAACCTCAATGAACTAGAATTTTCAGAGCGAAACTGTGACGCGTTCCGCAATAGAGGATTCCAAGTAAAAAATGATATTTCCGCTGGTGTTAAAGGAAGTGAACAGACTGCAGTAAAGGTTATAAAGATGACACAAAAAAAGGACCTTCGCATCGGTGTACATTATTGCTCTGTTTCGTTCAAAGATGGAATTCAACTCAAAAATCGTATCAAACGACGCGCTCAGTATATTGCAAAACCTTATGATGTCATCATTAAGGATGGAACCTTGGTGAAAGGTGCTATTTATCCAACCAGTAGATCTCTTCGGCGTGTCTCAACAATCTTACAAGAAACCTACAATGTTCCATTAAATCTTCTTTTTATTGATACTGAAAAGAAACGGGTTGAACTTGCTGCATGGCTGTTGCAAAAAATTGCTCCAAAACTAACCAAATTAGAATACCACTGCTTTATCGTCGAGGAATATCCGACCGTTGATCGACTAGAAGTTGAACGTACTCCCGTATCTGATTTGTGAAAAAGGTTTTTATATGAGGGCTACATTCCCACCTTTACATTCCCTAAGGAATGGAATCGATGAAAGCTCAGAAAGGAGGCTAAAAAAATGCCGATGTATGTACGATTTCAAGCATCAAAAGAATTGCAAGATTTAGCCTATGAATTAATAGAAAAGGCTCGAGATGGCGGAAAACTAGGAAAAGGCGTAAATGAGACAACAAAGTACGTCGAACGTGGCCAAGCAAAAATTGTGGTCATGGCTGAAGACGTAACACCTGAAGAGATTCTCGCTCATATGCCGATTCTCTGTGAAGAAAAAAACATACCCTACACATATGTTCCCAGCAAAGAAGAACTTGGTAACGCAGTTGGTCTTGGTATTCCAACGAGTGCTATTGCGATCGTGAACCCTGGTCGGGAAAAGGATCTTTTAGAAAGCATTGTCAAAAAAATCGAATCAGTGAAAAAACAGGGTTAAGAGTATGGTTATCGAAGGAACGCCGTGTGAGGTTGTCGAGGTCATCGAGCGAACAGGGATGGCCGGTGAAGCATCTCAGGTAAAAGTCCGTGTCTTAGATGGGAGAGATAAAGGGAAAATTATCACTCGTAATGTTATGGGGCCAGTTCGTTTAGGCGACATTCTCATGTTAAGTGAAACACAACGAGAAGCAAAGAAACTCGGTGGACCACGATAAGAGGGAAACAAGCATGGTCGAAAAGAGAACGTGTTCATTCTGTGGAACTGATATCGAGCCTGGAACTGGAAAATTGTTTGTAAAAAAAGATGGCACAGTTCTGTTTTTTTGTAAAATGAAGTGCCAGAAAAATATGTTGAAGTTAGGTCGTATCCCCCGGCGGGTAAGATGGACGAAAACCTACTCAAAAAAATCTTGAGTGGATAGAGGAAAATGAATATCAAGCTGCCATATGGAAAAGGTACTTTACCTCTTGATGTTCCTAATGAGAATCTTCTAGATGTTATTGTACCAAAGGAATTTATTCAACCCAGACAACCTGAACTTATGATTAAAGAAGCATTGCATAATCCTCTAGGGAGCGATCGGTTTTCTGAAGCAGTAGATCCTGGTGAGACGATTGCGATTGTCATTGATGATTATACCAGACCGTGCCCGACAAAAATGTTGTTACCACCAGTGTTAGAAGAACTCCGATTAGCAGGAGTGAATGATTCTGATATCCTGATTATTATTGCAACGGGTACGCATACTCCACCGTCTACGGATCTCATCAAAGAAATCGTCGGTGATAAAGTCTATCGTAACTATATGGTGACATCGAATGATGTCATCAATGGAGAGTATGTAACAGTCGGAAAAACAAAACGTGGAAACGAGATTCAAATCTTAAAAGATTTTATCGAAAAAGATTTTAAAATACTTCTAGGGGATATCGAGTACCATTATTTCGCTGGATATGGTGGTACAAGAAAGAGCATCCTTCCTGGGATTTCTTCAAAAGAAACGATCCAGAGGAATCATAGTTTATTATTTGAAAAACACTCTTGTATGGGTGTACTAAAGGAAAATTTGATCCATCAAGAAATGAATGAGGCGATGCATCTCGCAGGAGCTGATTTCGCCCTGAATGTGGTACAGAATTCTCAACATCGTATTGTTGGTGCCTGGGCAGGAAACCCTGAATTGGTCATGGATGCTGGGGTGAAACTTGTCGATAGTATGTATCGATGTGAAATCAAAGAAAGACCAGATATTGTGATTACTGCAGCAAATGGTGATCCGCATGATATCAATCTGTATCAAGCGATGAAGGCGATGTATACCGCCTGCCAGGTCATTAAAGAAAATGGTGTGATTATCTTAGTTGCTGAATGTAAAGAAGGGCATGGGAGTCAGTTATATATGAATTGGCTTGGGAAATATAAAACCGCACAAGACATAAAAGATGCTCTGAATAAAAATTTTATTATTGGTGCGCATAAAGCCTATTACCACCGATTAACTGTAGAGAACCACCCGGTGATTTGTGTTTCCGCTATGGATAAGAATCAGGTTGAAAAATATTTCCAATTTAAGCACGCCGCAAATGTTTATGAGGCATTACATCAAGCGTTTGTGCTTAGAGGAAAAGATGCAAGAATTCTGGTCGTTCCACAGGGGACAACCACATTACTAACCATGAAAAATGAAGGAAAAAAAGCGGGGGAGTGTAAATGGATAAAGTAAAACTTGAGATTGTGGAAATAGAAAAAACCGATGATCTGAATTTCGTTATCGGGCAAACCCATTTCATTAAATCTGTTGAAGACTTGTACGAGGCGATGATGAATGTTGTCCCTAATGGAAAATTTGGAATCGCCTTTTGCGAAGCAAGCGGCGCATGTAAAATACGCAGTGAAGGAAACGATAAGGCTCTCAAGAGACTCGCAGAGAAAAATGGGATAAATATCGGTGCAGGTCATACGTTTTTCATTTTCATGAAGGATTGTTATCCGCTTAATGTGCTGAACGCGATTAAGAATGTTCCGGAGGTTTGTTCGATTTTCTGTGCTACCGCAAACCCTACAAAAGTTATTGTTGCGGAATCAAAACAAGGTAAAAAAATAGGTCGAGGAATACTTGGTGTGATCGATGGATTCGTCCCAAAGGGTGTCGAGGATAAGCAAGATCTGGTGTGGAGAAAGAAGTTGTTACGGGATATTAGCTATAAATTATAAACTGGGTTTGGTTTAATGTAATGTGGTATGGAAAAATTCCTGTAAAATAATATGGTTATATCCTCGTATCGTAAAATCATTAAAACGGTTTTAACTAATGTTTTATGCTAATAGTTGACAGATACAAAAGAAAATAAGGAATTTTCTAATATTCTAGTTTCTGTCTTAGTATCGGGAACGTAAGCGGGAAACGTTCCATAAATCTCTTAATCAATTCTAAGAACAGTGAAGGAATGTATACCCCTCCTTTTGGCATCGTCACTTCAAGCTGGACCCAGTCACTTTCATTTCCATAGATGTCTTTTGCCTTGGCTTTTAATGTATAGGTTGCCTTTTTTGACCAGGTATGCGATTCTGTTATTTTCTCCCCTGATAAATAAGGTCCAATCCAACCACTGTTTGTAGTATCTCCCCAGTCAATGAAATAATAAACTCCATCACTGTCAGGGTCTATTGCTGTGAAATTATAACTAGTAATGCTCCTTACTTTTCCTTTAGTAGGGCCAGTAATAATTGGTAGATCTGGTGGTTGATTTGCTTGTGTGGCGAAGGTATACCAATTTCTTGTATACAATCCACTGCCTTTAGGATCGGTCGCATTGACCCAGATTTTGTAAGTCGTTGAATATTCAAGTCCAGGTAATGACAGTGATATTGTTCCATTGATTGACCCGGTTCCATTGTTGACTTTTCCGTTGCTGCATTGGATAGTCCAAGAAAAGATATCACCTTCAGGATCGTGAATTGGGATTTTCCAGGTGAAACTGTGGGGGTTATTGGTTGAACCATTTACTGGCATGGGTATCCCAATGACTGGTGGTTCATTTTTACTTTCTTTTATAAATACATACGCAGAACCAGAATTACCTCCGTTGTCCCCATCCCACCTTACACCAAAGAGGGCAGTGTCACTCGAAAGAGAAAGACGCCAACCAAACCGGTCTGCTGCTGTGCCGTCTGAAGTAAGTAACTTAGCTTGTTGCGTCCAGGTAGTACCAATACGGGTGAACACGTACGCAGAACCAGATTGATCTCCCTTGTCATCATCAAATGGTGCTCCAATAAGGGCTGTGTCACTTGAAAGAGAAACAGACCAGCCAAAACTGTCATATACTGCGCTGTCTGCTGCGAGGAGTTTTGCCTGTTGGGTCCAGTTGGTGCCGGTGCGGGTGAATACGTACGCAGAGCCAGACTCATTTCCGTTATCATCATCTCCATCTGCTCCGATGAGGGCGGTATCGCCAGAGAGGGAAACAGACCAACTAAAATAATCTTCTGCGGCGCCGTCTGAAGCAAGTAATTTAGCCTGTTGCTTCCAGGTGGTACCAATACGGGTGAATACGTACGCAGAACCAGATTGAGCTCCGTTGTCATCATCTCCATGTGCACTGATGAGGGCGGTGTCGCCAGAGAGAGAAACAGAACTGCCAAAGAAATCATTTATTGTGCCGTCTGCTGAGAGGAGTTTTGCCAGTTGCGTCCAGTTGGTGCCGGTGCGGGTGAATAAGTACGCAGAGCCAGATTGATCTCCGTTGTCATCATCATTGACTGCTCCGATGAGAGCGGTGTCGCCAGAAAGAAAAACAGAACTACCAAAAAGATCATCTGTTACTCCGTCTGAGGCTAGGAGTTTTGCCTGTTGGGTCCAGTTGGTACCAGTGCGGGTGAATACGTACGCAGAACCAGACTCATTTCCGTTGTCATCATCATCAACTGCTCCAATGAGGGCGGTATCCCCGTCAAGAGAAACAGAGTAACCAAAATAATCACTCGCTGAACCGTCCAAGGGGAGAAGCTTTTGTATCTCAGTCCACTTCACTATCATGCTTGATATAGAGGAGCTTAGAATCGTGGGTTTTATTGTACTATTACTTAAAGACTCTACTGAGGAAACAATAGAAGATAACATTACCATACACATAAATAAACCAATTATCTTTTTTTTCATATTACCTTTAGTATCCTTAAATAATGACTGTCTATAATTTATATAACTTCTAGGCATTTAAATCTTACTAATTAAATAAAATTTATTATTTATATACGTTTTTTATTTTTTAAACATATATTTATGTTTCTATGGTAATGATTGCCAACTTGCAGATGAGGTCCGTGTGTTCAAATCCCTCCCCTATACACAAAAACATATTCTTAGAAAACGTATATTTTGTCTTAAAAGATTAATATCATCAGCATTGATGAATTTAGTTTACGAAAGATATTGTAACCATTAATAAAATATCCACAAATAAAAGTAGATTTTAGTATTTCTCGAAAACCAAATTTTCAAAAACCATAACTAATTGTCGCTTTTTTCTCCTGATATCCATTATAAACTCTAACCTAATGCCCATACTTACCAACAAGAGGCACAAACACGCATCCACCGAGACGGTGTATAATTGACTTTCCTTTTTCTTTTTCAAGTAAGATTAACTCACAATACATATCCCCAATTGGCACAAGCAATTTACCACAGTCCTGAAGTTGATCTATTAACGGCTGAGGTATATACGGTGCGGCGCAGGTAACATAAATGCGATCATACGGTTGATAGAGCGGAAGTCCACAGGAGCCATCACCTACATTCACAATTACGTTTGCACATCCGATCTGTTTAAGATTTTCTTTGGCTTTTTTTGCAAGTGATTCAAATCGTTCAATCGTGTACACATACCCCGCCTCTCCAACGAGCTGTGCAACAATTGCAGCATGGTACCCCGATCCAGTACCAATCTCCAAGATTTTCTGATCATCTTTGATGTCTAATGACTCACACATTATCGCAACCATATGCGGTGCTGAGATGGTTTGGCCCTGCCCGATATCCAGTGGTGTATCTACATAAGCATAGTCCTTTAATAAATCTGGTAGAAATGCTTCTCGAGGAACGGTGAGAAATGCTTGTTCTACTCTCTTAGTTTTGATATATCCCTCTCTATTAAGATTTAGGACAAGTCGCTCCCGTTCCTGTTCATACATATATTTCTGATACAGAAATTGTATGGTGTATATATGTCCTTCCACCATCTGATTTTTATACCAAGAATCTATTCCCACCAACCTACCATGAAGAAACGCGTGGTTATTGCTCTTGGTGGTAATGCTTTAATTAAAAAAGGACAGAAAGGTACCATTTATGAACAATTTGCTAACACCCGGGAGAGTTGTCGATCGATTGTATTGATGGTAAAAGACGGTTGGGATGTTGTCATTACCCATGGTAATGGTCCACAAGTGGGGGCTCTTGTTCTTCAAAACCAAGCGGCAAAAGACATCACCCCTGAAATGCCTTTAGGGATCTGTGTTGCTGAAAGTGAGGGGTTAATTGGATATATGATTCAACAATGCCTTTTAAATGCATTAAAACAAGAACGTATCGATAAGTCAGTCATTACACTCATCACCCAAGTGATTATTGATCCAGATGATCCATCTCTATCCAATCCAACCAAACCAATCGGACCGTATTATAACGAAGACGAAGCACTAAATATACTTAAAGATGGGTATCATATGACCCGTTTACCACGCGGATGGCGGACTGTTGTTCCATCTCCAGACCCCGTGCGTATTGTTGAAGGAGAAATTATTAGAAAAATGTTAGATGATGGCATCATTATTATTGCATCCGGTGGAGGAGGTATGCCTGTTATCGAAAAAAAAGACTGGGGTCTTGATGGTTTAGAAGCTGTTGTTGATAAAGATTTGGCCGCGGAACGACTCGCTGAGGCTGTCAATGCGCAAGCGTTACTGATTCTTACTGATGTTGAGAAAGTCTATCTACATTACAATACTCCAAAACAACAATCGCTGGATAATGTCACTTACAATAAACTTAAGGAGTACTATCTTGCTGGTGAATTCCCTCCAGGGAACATGGGACCAAAGATACTTGCAGCACTCCGTTTTTTAGAATTTGGTGGAGATCGAGTCGTCATATCCAATATTGAAAAAGGATATGAAGCATTTCAAGGAAAAACAGGAACGCTTATTACTCGCAAATAGGATATAATATTCAAAGACGTGTTTTTTATAAGCTTACTATGTATTCGGATTCAGTACAGCTATGGAATTATCAATCGAGCAACAAATCAAAGCAATTGAAGATGAGATTTTCAAAACTCAAAAAAATAAGGCTACTGAACACCATATAGGCAAGCTCAAGGCAAAAATAGCACGGTTGCGGGAAATTGCAGAGAAAGGAAAAGGTTCAGGTGCAAAAGGCAAAGGTTTTTCTGTCAAAAAAACTGGTGATGCAACCGTTGGCATTGTCGGATTCCCCAGTGTTGGGAAGAGCACGTTGTTGAATCAACTCACTGCCGCGGACAGTAAAGTAGGTGATTATGATTTTACAACGTTGCAAGCAGTCCCCGGGATGATGAAATTTAAAGGAGCGGAGATCCAACTCCTTGATTTGCCTGGTCTCATCGTTGGTGCATCAAAAGGAAAAGGACGAGGCAGAGAAGTAATTTCAGCAGTGAGAAGTGTAGATTTACTCCTTTTAATGATAGAAGCACAAAATCTTCGTCAAATTGATTCTATTGAACATGAACTTCATATTGCAGGATTGCGATTGAACCAGAAAAAACCCGATATTGTGATTGGTAAAAAAACCTATGGTGGTATTATCGTAAATTCCACTATTCCGTTGACTCATTTAAATGAGGCCCTTATCAAATCAATTGCTTCTGAGTTTGTGATTAATGCGGATATCACACTTCGTGAGGATTTGACAGAGGATCAACTCATTGACTCATTTGCTCAAAATAGGGTGTATGTTTCCGCGCTCGTGGTCATTAATAAAACAGATCTTGCTCAACCAGATGTATTGAAGAACGCAATATATAAATTAAGGATGAAACAGTGGGATGTATGTCCGATATCAGCAAAAAATAAGGAAAATTTAGAACGATTAAGGGAGCAAATATTTTTACATCTTCGGCTCATCCGTATCTATCTAAAACCTGTTGGAAAGAAACCTGATTATACCCAACCAATGATTTTAAAAGAAGGTCAGACCATTGCGGATGCGTGTCGCCATATTCACCGTGATTTTCATCGGAATTTTCGGTATGCCTTTGTATGGGGTCCTTCAGCGAAACATTCGGGTCAGAAGGTTGGACTTGAACATGTCTTGAAGGATCAGGATGTCTTGACAATTGTAGCAACAAAATAAAATATTTAGTAAATTTTTAAAAAAGAATTTTCAAAAACTATGACATTTCATTATATGAGATAATAATTTAATTAATTAAATATAATTTTATAATATCTATTTTTAAAAGAAAGAAGAAAGTTTATTTATCTTCCTCACTTATTACCATCATTGTAAGTAGGTGGAGAATCTCATATGTTGAAGACCCCAATGATTGTTTTAAACGTCAAAACCTACGCAGAAGCAACCGGTGAAAACGCATTATTACTTGCACGTCTCATGGAAAAACTCTCAAATGAAACCGGTTTGAGCATGGCAATTGCAGTTCAAGCAAGTGATATCACCTTTTGTGCTAAAGAAGTAAGCATCCCGGTCTATGCTCAGCACATCGATCCAATCAAACCAGGTAGTAACACTGGATGGACACTGCCGGAAGCAGTCAAAGTAGCAGGTGCTCATGGAACGCTTATCAACCATAGTGAACATCGTCTCAATCTTGCCGACATTGATACCTGCATTTCGAGAGCGAGAGACCTTGAACTTGATACCCTAGTTTGTACGAACAATGTTGCAACATCTAAAGCTGTTTCAACCTTTTATCCATTGATGATAGCAATAGAGCCCCCGGAGCTTATTGGGGGGGACATCTCTGTCACCACTGCGGATCCAGGCATTGTAAGGAACACAGTAAAAGCAGTTCGTACCATCAATAACACCGTTAAAATACTCTGTGGTGCAGGTGTGAAAAATGGTAAAGATGTTAAGAAAGCTATTGAACTAGGTGCAGATGGAGTACTTCTCGCAAGTGGCGTTGTGAAGGCAAAAGATAAAGAAGTAGTTCTTCGAGATTTAACCTCTGATATCTAAAACAACTATGCTTCTTTTAGACGTTTTATTGCATAATGATAATCCTTACTTAAAAAAATAAAATTACCGGCAACTAGAACGTCTGCCCCATTTTTTTTAACAAGTCCCGCATTCTCAGCATTGATTCCTCCATCAATCTGAAGATAAATCCGTTTTTTCATCTTGCGGATTACTTCGCTTGTTTCCTTGAGTTTTGGTATGACATCAACAATAAATTTTTGTCCTGAAAACCCAGGATGTACTGACATAATCAACACCAGATCGACCTCCGGAATAATCGTTCGTATCGTCTCAAAAGAGGTCTCCGGTTTAATGGAAATACCTGCCTTGCATCCAGTTTTTTTGATGTGCCTTATTACGACGAGTGGATCTGCAACACTCTCCAAATGAATCGTGATCATATCGGCTCCAGCCTGGGCAAATGCATCTATGTATTTTTCAGGTGTATTTATCATCAAATGACAATCAAGAAACATGGATGTTTTCTTTCGGATGTTTTCCACGATAACAGGTCCAATGGTAATATTTGGGACGAAATGACCGTCCATAACATCGATATGTAACCATTCTGCCCCAGCATTTGCAACTGCCTTTATTTCTTCGCCAAGTTTTGTAAAATCTGCAGAGAGAATTGAAGGGGCAACAATCACCATTGAGAATCAATGAATGATATGGTTCAGGGCTTTATAAAACCAAATGATTCTTCTCGAAGTAATCCTATTGCTGTTATTTTATCAAAATGATATTTTAACGGCGTAGTCTTTTATAGGAAAACCGTGCTACGTCGTCTCTGAACACTAATATGGTGCAGGCCGAACACCGTCTTTTTTTGCATCGAGCCTGCTCCATCCCATCCCACAATACTTTTTCCTGCTGTTCAAGTTCAGTTAACTCTATAAGTAAAAAGACATATAGTCCTTTTTAATTCAGGAGAAAGTTGACAGATATGAAGGAATTAGAAAAAACATCCTCGGTATGCCCTGCATGTTTCCAGGAAGGAAAAATTCATAAAATAGATGCAAAAATCATTGAGGAAGATGGGAAAGTCTGGATTACGAAAAATTGCGATGCACATGGTGATTTTAAAGATATCTACTTCGGTGATGTCAATTTATACAACAGATGGATGAAATTCCAAAAACGTGGTGATCCAATCCCTGAAGTAAAAACAATGATGTTTGATGATCCGATGTTATATTCAGAACATCGATCGCAGAGCGTTCTTACAAATCTACTAGTGACGAACAGGTGTAATCTCCGCTGCGGGTACTGTTTCATGAATGCAGGCGCATCAGGTTATGTCTATGAGCCTTCGTTAGATGAGATAAAAAAAATGTTGCAACAAGCACGTGACGAACGACCACTAGGTTCCAAAGCAATACAAATAACGGGTGGTGAGCCGACGATTCGTGAGGATCTCTTTGAAATTATTTGGTTGGCACGGGAAGCAGGTTTTTCGCATATTCAACTAAATTCAAATGGAATTAAACTTGCAGAAAGTGTCGACTATTGTAAAAAACTTAAAGAAGCAAAAGTCAACACCGTATACATGAGTTTTGACGGAGTCACAAAAGAAACAAACCCATGGATTGATCAGTTAATACAAACCATTGAGAATTTCAGGAAAGCAAACTTAAGGGCTGTGCTAGTTCCGGTGCTCATCGGTGAAAAAAATCTTCACGAAACCGGCAAAATTATCCAATTTGCCCTTGATAATATCGATATCGTTCGGGGTGTGAATTTCCAGCCGGTGTCATTCTGTGGACGGATTACGAAAATTAAAGATGAAAAACGGGAAAAACAACGCGTTGATTATATTCGTATGATGGAAGTAATTGAAAAAGAATTCAACGGTCAGATTTCTCGCGATGATTTCTATCCTGTTCCCTTTGTCTATCCAATCTCTGAGTTAATTGAATCCTTAAAAGGTGAAAAGCAGGTAGAATTTACCGCTCATCCTGGTTGTGGTGGCGCAACCTATATTTTTTTACAGGATGGTAAACCTGTACCCATCACAAGATTTATTGACGTAGAGCGCTTTATGATGTTTATCAACGAACAGACGAAGATCAAAGGTCCATTGAAAAAGATCCGAGTTGCTGCGGCTTTCCTGAAAAATGTCGATAAATTTGTTGATAAAGAAAAAGCACCAAAAGATTTTGATTTAAAGAAAATTCTGATGGATGCTGCAGTCGGTGGAAGTTATGATTCCCTTCGAGGATTTCATTATAAAAGCTTATTTGTCGGTTCGATGTGGTTTATGGATACGTTTAACTTGAATCTCCAACGATTGGAGCGTTGTTGTATCCATTATACAACCGAAGATGGTATTATCCCATTCTGTTCCTATAACGGCCTCGGATATGGGGATAAGATTCGAGAGAAGTATTCGGTTTCGATTAAGGATTGGGAAAAAAAAACTGGGCGACCTATGCGTGATGATCTGTGGAAACAAGGTCCACTGACCTAGAGGTTATTTCTGTTCTTTCCTTTTCTTAGTCATATTATTAATATGTTTTTATGAACTATCAGTTCTTACAAAAATATATATATAGCGCGATGAAATATATAGGAATATAAAAATATGGAAATATTGGGGATATTATTATGAAATCTAGGTTATATAGATGGAATAATGCTTGGAAATTACTTTTTGTTTTTAGTATAACTTATCTTTTGCTTTTACCAGAATATACTCTCGCAGGAACACCAAACATTTCACCAAATGGGGTACCCCCTAAACCAGCCTTCATCGAGAGCAAAGAAGATTTGGTAGATGTACAGGTTATCGACCGACCTACTCCAAGTCATCCGATGTCACCTCAAACTACCAATGTGAATATCGTTGAATTACTTCGACAGTTAAACGAAACTCTCTTGTTAGGGTACTTAGAAAATCTTACCGCCTTTGGGCCTCGAGTAACTGGAACAGAAAACTGCGATCAAGCAGCTCATTATCTCTATGAGACGTTTCAGGACATGGGATTAGTAGTTCGGTACCATAACTATACTGATGATGTAGTATCAGGTAGTAATATTGAGGCGACGTTATATGGATCAGATTCGACAGATATCTATATCATCTGTGGTCATTATGATTGTGTCGAAGCGGGATCCGGCGCAGATGATGACGGCTCTGGTGTAGCAGCGGTTCTTGCCGCAGCAGAGATAATGCGGAATTATGAGTTTGTTCATACCGTCCGATTTGTCGCTTTCTCTGGAGAAGAACAAGGATTGATTGGGAGTCGTCATTATGCTGAAGATGCCTATAACAACAATGAATCTATAGTCGCTGTTCTCAATGCAGATATGATTGGATTTGCACCAACAGGTTCAGATGGTATAAAGGGAAAAATCTATGAAAACAGTCCTTCCGAATGGATTGTTACTTTTACCCAGAACATTAGCCAGGTCTATGCAGATTATATTGGCATTCAATTATTTTCTCAGGGAAAAACCTGGGGTAGTGATCATTACTATTTCTGGGAATACGGCTATGACGCTGTATTTTATGCTGAGTTCAATTTCAATGATTACTATCATTCAGGGAATGACACCATTGATCATATGAATATGACCTATGCAACTCGATTCTCACGGCTTATGCTTGCAACACTTGCTGAGATGGCACAACAATCCCGGCCGGTTCTTAAAATCACCAGTATCTCTGGTGGACTAGGTGTAACTGCTCAGATTACCAATATCGGTGACGAAAACGCACAAAATGTCAATGCGATGATTGTGATTACTGGAGGATTATATGGGTTAATTAACATCTCCTCAACCACTAAAAGTGCAGTAATTAACCCCGAGGGTTCAATGCAGGCAAAAGCAATGCTTTTTAGATTTGGGAAGATTCTCATTACCGTGACTGTTGATGCATCTAATGCATATCAGACAACGAAGCAAGCAGTCGGGTTCCTCATTGGTCCGGTTGTTCTTAACGTAGTCAGCAAGACATAATATCCTTTTTTTTTACAAAATAACTGTAAGATTCTAAGAGAAAATTAGCGGGAAACTTAATACATACTTATTTTATACCCGTACTGCTTTTCACATAAAAAGGAGGCTTTTCGATGGCCGTTGTTATCACTGGATCTGGATTAAGCATTGAGAAACTAGTTCAAGTCGCAAGACAGAACGAGAAGATAAAACTTCATCCTGATGCTCTTACGCGGATTAATGAGTGCCGTACGATGCTTGAAAATAAAATAAAAGCACATGAGATAATGTACGGGGTGAATACAGGTATCGGTGAGTTCTCTGAAGTAGTACTGAATAATGATCAGATGAGAGAATTCCAGAAATACCTTATTTATAATCACGCGGCAGGGATCGGGGAACCTGCTCCTCTCGAGTATGTTCGGGGGGCGATGCTGGCACGGGTGAACGTGCACGCGCATGGAAACTCCGGGTGTCGTCCAGATATTACGCAAACGCTTGTTGAAATGTTAAATAAATGTGTCACCCCGTATGTTTGCCAAAAAGGATCGGTAGGTGCTTGCGGTGATCTCGCTCCAATGGCGCAAATAGCTCTGCTTATGATGGGTGAAGGGAAAGCATATTATCAGGGAGAACTGTTCGATGGAAGAGAAGCTCTAAAGCAAGCAAATATTACTATTCCTGGTTTACAAGCACGTGATGGCCTCGCGATTATTAACGGTTCGAATCTTCTTACTGCTATGAGTGCTATTTTTTTATATGATGCAAATAATTGGTTAAAACAAGCGGAGATTGCAGCAGCGATGTCTCTCGAAGCATTAAAAGCGAATATGAAACCGTACAATGTGAAAATCCATGAGATACGAGGGTTCCCTGGTGCGATAAGAAGCGCAAAAACAATCCAGAAACTGATTGAAGGTGGTGATCTTATTGAAGGAAAAATGAAATGTAAAATACAGGATGCATATTCGATGCGATCGACACCCCAGGTGATTGGTACTGCCCATGATGCTCTTGCGTACGCACGATCTCAGGTTGAAATCGAGTTGAATGGCGTAGGTGATAACCCGATTTTCTTTCCGGATCAAAACCTGCAACTTTCTGGCGCGAACTTCCAAGGAACACCTATTTCATTACCCATGGATATGGCTGGTGCGGCAATTACCATGGTCTCAGTGATGTCTGAACGGCGGATGAACCGTTTAAATAATCCTGCTTTAAACGTTGGACTTCCCGCTTTTTTAACAAAAGGTGCTGGGATGTTTTCTGGACTTATGCTTAGCCAGTACACAGCCGATACGCTCATTGTGGAACAACGCATTTTATCTGCTCCAGCGTCTATTCAATCTATTCCTGCTGCCGCTGATCAAGAAGATTTCGTATCAATGGGGATGAACACAGCAATAAAGAATTTCCAGATCCTTGACAATGCCTACGGAATCCTTGGGATAGAATTCATAGCCGCAGCACAGGCATTGGATTTCCGGGACTACAAATTTGGTAAAGGTGTCACCAAGGCTAAAGAAATTATCAGAAAATATGTAAAATTCTTAGATGAAGATAGACCACTTTACTCTGATCATACAAAGATGAAAGAGCTTGTAAAATCCTGTGAAATATTGCGTGAGGTCGAGGCGGTCGTGGGCAACTTAGAATAAACGAGGAAATGGTCTTACGTCAATACGTTTTTTTTATTTCTTTATCATTGGAATGTGAATATCGGATTTTTTAACTAAGTTTATTGCTTCCATATAACCTGCATCTGCATGTCGTGCAACACCCATTCCCGGGTCCGTAGTAAATACTCGTTTGATTCGTTCATCAGTCTCTTTAGTTCCATCGCAGACAACGACCATGCCCGCGTGTGTGGAAAGACCTATACCAACACCACCACCGTTGTGGATATGAATGCTATCAGCTCCTGCTGCACAGTTCAGTAGTGCATTGAGGAGTGGCCAATCTGCGATTGCATCGCTTTTATCTCGCATTGCCTCGGTTTCTCGGTAGGGAGATGCAACGCTTCCGCTGTCAAGATGATCTCGTGTGATTGCTATCGGTCCGATTTCGTTATCTCGGACCATTTTATTGATTGCCAGTGCAAATTGGGCTCGCTCTCCGTACCCAAGCCAACAGACACGAGCAGGTAGACCTTCCCAAGGCAAGTGTTTTTCTGCAAGAGTGATCCAATTTTTCAAGACGATGTCTTCTGGGAACATCTTTAATGCTATTTTATCTGTTTTTAAGATATCTTCTGGATTTCCGGAGAGCGCAATCCAACGGAATGGCCCTCGACCAACGCAGAACATCGGTCGAATGTACGCAGGGACAAATCCAGGGTATGCAAATGCGTTCTTCAATCCTGCTTTTAAGGCTTGGCCTCTTAGGTTATTCCCATAATCAAACACAATCGATCCTTTTTTCTTAAAATCAAGTAACGCTTTACAATGTTGCTTCATACTCTCCATGGATTGTTGGATATATTTCTTAGGATTTTCTTTCCGTAACATGAACGCTTCTTTTAGAGAACTTCCATAATACTGAGAAGGAACATACCCGTTTAGTTCATCATGAGCAGACGTCTGATCCGTAACGATGTCTGGTTTGAATCCATTTTTCACAAGCTCTGGTATGATGTCAGCACAATTACCTAGAACACTAACTGATAAGGGTATTTCTTCATCCTTTGCTTTTGTTACAAGCTCGACTGCTTCGTCGATGTTCTTGACTTTTTGATCGCAGAATCCTGCTTTGAGACGTCGATCGATACGTTTCTCATCGCATTCGACTGCGAGACAGACACCATGATTCATTGTAACTGCGAGTGGTTGCGCACCACCCATACCACCAAGACCCCCCGTAAGAACAATTTTTCCTTTAAGGTCTTTCTTGAAATGTTTTCGTGCACAAGCAGCAAACGTCTCATACGTTCCTTGAATGATCCCTTGGGTCCCAATATAACACCAGGATCCCGCGGTCATTTGCCCATACATGGTTAATCCAAGTTGTTCGAGTTCTCTAAAATGTTCCCACGTACTCCAATGTGGTACAAGATTTGAATTTGCAATAAGTACGCGTGGTGCGGTCGTCCATGTTGTAAAGATAGCGACTGGTTTTCCTGATTGAATCATTAGGGTTTCATCATTTCCCAGCGTTTTAAGCGAGTCCACAATCGCATCGTAACATCTCCAATTCCGCGCTGCTTTTCCTGTACCCCCGTAGATAATAAGTTCCTCTGGTATCTCTGCATTCTCAAGGTTGTTTTCTAGCATTCGTAGGATTGCTTCTTGTTTCCATCCTTTACAGCGAAGCGTCTTGCCTCGTTGAACCTTCACTTGTCGTCCCATAGTCTCATGTCTACAAAAAGAGCACGATATACTAAAACTTTAGTACATGTTGAATAAAAGGGAAGGATGGCTGGCCTCACTAGGAGGGGATGGGATGCACTCTAACAAAATAACAACTACCAGCCCAATTCCTTCCATTTAATAAATAGTAATAACCCCTATATATGCTTTTCTATTATACAAAAGAAATACTAACGACGTTACTACCTCTTAGGATAATTCTTCCGAGTCGGCGCTTGTTTTCATCCTTTGTTTCTTCAACCTCATCGAGCACCAGGTTCATATATTCGTCATACCCTAAAAGTTTTCCTTCGATGTGTCTTCCATCCTTTAAAAGAAGTAGTAATTTTTGGTTCACTGCTTTTTCTAGAACGTCTAATGGTAAGGACATGGCAGAAGGTAAAGAGAATGTACTTTTTAAAACTATTCCTTATGTTCTCGAGAGAAAAAAGAAACTTTACCGGGGATATCCCCCGATCTGAAGACTAGGATCTCCAAGCAGCGCCCAGGATTGTATGACCTTGGTATCAATCCAGGAATCACCGAATGCTTGCGTACTCCAATTCACGGGAAACATCTGCGCATACCAGCTGATTGCTGCAGCCCAGGTGTCACCGATAATTTTTATATGCTGTTGACCATACGCATGGAAAAACGCACCCTCCAATACGTTAATACCACCCTGAAACGTTGACTTATCCTCCTTTGTGTATCCAAGTCCAGTACATCCAAGGGCTGCGATCGCACCACCACTGGGCACCCGAAGGATTCGTTCGCTCCAGCATTCAGGGACGTTTTCTTGTTTGTAGATGTCAGAGGCATTCAATGTTCGAATGAGGCAGACGTCAAATTGGTTGTTATGACAGCCGCTCACGACACATACAGGTAACCGGTTTTGGTTTCGAAAACGCCACATGTCATTTGTGTTTGGTCCTTGGATGAATTCCGTATTATTAAACGGATGGTTCCCCCATTGTTTTGGACTCCCATGGCCAACGAGGTAGGTGAATCCTGATCCTTTCCGAAATTCTCTAATAATATCCTCTTTATTGGAAAATGTTCCATCAGAAGTATATAATCTGACAGGAATAAATCCGCTGAGGTTTTCAATGGCACGATCCCCATAGTATTCACCTTCGGCACCGGTCCAGTTAGGGTTTTCTGATTCTGGGTATGTGTCCCCTGCTGCCACAAGGAAGGTATTGAACCAGGATTGGTCATAGCTGGTTGTTTCATAGGTGATGATTTTGTCTACCATGGTTTTGACTTCTTGTACACTGCGGCAAGGGAGACGGCCAACCGCAACATCAGGAATGAAATCAATGTCGGTATCCCGTGCTGTTTGTCCGGGGTACCATTCTCCGTAGACGCCGTTATTGTCACTATCCCAGCTAGAGAAATTTCCCTTAGAATCGTAAATATCCGCAAAATAAAGGTCACTGAGTACTTGTCTATCCCAATCATCGACCATTGCAACGTATCTCACCGGGCAGTACCATATTGGGAAGAATTGACTGCTTCGTCCCCCGACAAGAAGCACATAACGTATACCCCATTCCTCAATTGCTGTTTTAATGAAATATTTCACTTTCTCTGCATCGTCACGGCCATGCCAGAACATCTGCCGATATATTTCATCAAGGGTGACCAGTTTTGTGCTCATACCCATCGTGAGTTTATGGGTAACAAGAGGCTGTAAAGCTTTGACAAATGTAGAGGGTGTGATGATGAGGAGACGATAACCATCAGTGGATGATGATTTCGTCTCAGCAGATAATTTGCTCACACTTTGTATCGCAGCAATCATTGGCTCGATGTTTTTTGGAGAAGAAGTGATCCGGTCAGTTATAATACTCTGCTGAGCATTAGTCATTTTCACAGTCAGTGTCGGAGTAAGGAGAAACCCAAATCCTATGAAGAGTATGATAAATAATTTATTTATAAGCATCCTATCATGTTTCTTCATACGAATTCCCCATATGTATAGTACAAATTGTGCTTAATAAATGTTTAGCTTTTGGGAAAAAAAGAAGGTATATCTTACGATGCTAGTATTGCTTTCCCATGTCCTATAACGTGCAGTTTCTTAGCATTGAGATTCATCAGCAGGAACGTATCATCAGGGGTATACACTAAAGGCTTTTCTGATACCAATGTAAGTGAACCATTGTGAACATTGGTTACGTTCACAGGAACGGTCTGCATCCCAACGGTGACATGAAAGAGACCTTCTTTGATACGTTCAGTATAAAACTGATTATGTATAAATGAAAGAGAGATCGTAGATGTAAGAGTCGCGCAATTTGCTGGACAAAGGAGTGCGCCTCGTTTCATTTCTTCAGCAGTAGCTCCTTTAATAGCAAGGCCGACCCGCGACCCTGCTTCTGCTGCCTCAACTTCTTTATCTTGTATTTGAATCGAACGTACGACAACTTCTTTATTTGCGGGTAACAGGATAAGGCTGTCATGTTTCTGTAGGATTCCTTTTTTGACAAATCCTAGGATGACTTCACCTACTCCTTTTACGCTGAATGAATGGTCGATGGTCACCATTGGCAGATTGGTAAGTTTTCGTTGGGGCGTGATTTCATTTAAAAATCCTAGGATATTTGAGCAAACCCGTTCTTTGATAAGAAATGATGCAAGTGAAGTTCCTTTCAAAATGGCTTTTATTTGATTTAGATCTGTGTACGGGGGAACAATCACGATACCTTGAGAAATGTCAAACGAGTCAAGCATCAAAATTGTCTCCCCTACTTCAGGAGTCATTTTCTGACCTGAAAGAAGCGCAACATCAATATTTGACATAATTTGACTTTTGGCTGCCAATTTATCCGCTACCGGCGAAAGAAACGTGAAAATATATTCCTCGGTTTTTCTATTGAACATCGCAATATCGCTTTCTGTTCCTTTTTTTCCCAATTCTCGACCGAGCTCTTCATCATGAAAGATGCCAACCGCAAGATTTTTCATAAACCGGGTGTATTCATGAGACTATCATAAACTTATCTCTTAAAGACAAGAGCCAAATTCTAAAGAATAATCATTAAGACCATAATTGGTTGATTTTTTCAATGTGAATAAACGTATTTATATGAGTTGTTGTATGTTTTGCTCCGAATGAAATCGACGTGCAATTATCCATGTTACCGTACGCACACAGAACCATCTCTTTTCTTGAGAAAAAAGAAAGGGACCGTCAAACTCGTTTTTTTTGATATGGATGGTGTTCTCCTTGATACTGTGAGCTCCTGGCGCTACATCCATGAACATTTTGGAACGACGAATAAACGTTCTATTCTACCATATCTCCGAGGAGATATCGATTATTATGAGTTTATTAGACGAGATGTCTCACTTTGGAAGACAAATGGAAAATCAGTAAAGAAGACGACCATTCAAAAAATATTGTATTCTATCCCTTTTATGAAAGGAGTAAACGAGTGTATCCGATTTCTGAAAGAACACGAGATTCAGACCGCAATCGTAAGTGCTGGTCTTGACATATTAGCAGAAAAAATCGCCATGGATATTGGAATCGATTTTTCTTTTGCAAATGAAGTAAAAATTGATACCGATGGACGATTAACGGGCGAAAGTGTCCTTCACGTTGACCTGATACATAAAGACAAAAATGTTAAAGCTCTTGCACAACAACTACATCTCCCCTTGAATGCGTGTGCGGCAGTAGGAAATTCATGCTTTGATATTCCTATGATTGAGATCTGTGGACTTGGTATTGCATTTAATCCAGAGGATGCTTGTGTGGTAAAAAGTGCTGATGTGGTTATCGAAGGAAAAGATTTAAGCAGATTAATCCCAATAATCAAACCATATATCTAACGTTCTATTCAACAACAAAACTAATAGCCCATCTAAGAAAGTTATTTTATGTTTTTCATTTCATACATCCTCGCCCACTTACTATCGATAATTGCACATATATACGGAAGATATATGGGGAAAACCAAATGACGATACCTTTTAATCTCTCTTCTTCTATGTCACAAATAAGATTCCTATGGTTCTTGATAATCTCGGAGATTCGTTAAAACGTACAATCAAAAAAATCGCAAACGCGGTTCATGTCGATGCCCAACTTGTGAACGAAGTCGTACGAGACATCCAACGGGCATTGTTGCAATCCGATGTTAATGTTAAACTTGTTCTTGAGCTATCCAAAAAAATAGAGCAGCGCGCACTTGAAGAAAAACCACCTGCAGGGATGACGAACCGAGAACACGTTATTCATATCGTTTATGATGAACTTGTTCGGATTGTTGGGGCATCCCGTGAGCTTGCGATTCGAAAGCAGGTTATTATGATGGTTGGGTTGTACGGTCAAGGAAAAACCACGAGTTGCGGGAAATTAGCCACGTTTTTTAAGAGAAAAGGATTGCGACCTGCGTTGATTGCTGGTGATATTCACCGACCAGCCGCCTACGAACAATTAAAGCAGATCTCCGAGCAAGTCGAGGTTTTGTTTTATGGAGATAAAAACGAGAAAAATGCGGTGAAGGTGATCAGGGATGGAATTGATAAATTCAAGCGTGTCGCCGATGTGATTATTGTTGATACTTCAGGACGTCATAAACTCGAGACTGATTTGATATCTGAGATGAAGAATATTTTTAATGCGATCAAACCAGATGAAAAGCTACTCGTAATGGATGCAGCAATGGGCCAACAGGCTGGTCCGCAGGCAAGAGCTTTTAATGATGCAATCGGAATTACCGGTATTGTTCTGACAAAGCTTGATGGAAGCGCAAAAGGTGGTGGTGCACTCAGTGCTGCCGCTGAGGTCGGTGCCCCGATCGTATTTGTGGGAACTGGTGAGCATTCCGCAGATTTTGAGAAGTTCGATCCCTCTGGTTTTATTTCACGACTCTTAGGTATGGGTGATATAAAATCATTGCTGGAACGTGCTGAAGAAAGCATAAAAGGAAAGGATGCGGAAAAAACCGCTCGAAAACTTATGTCCGGCAAGTTCAATTTAAATGACATGTATGAACAGATGAATATGATCTCTGGGATGGGCCCATTATCGAAAATCGCAGAAATGCTACCTGGCGGTATGTCTGGAAAATTGAAAAATGTAGATATGAATGAGACGCAAAATAAGCTAAAGAAATTTCGGATTATTATGGATTCAATGACCAATGAGGAACGGGAGAACCCAGAGTTTATCCAAGCATCTCGTATAAAACGGATTGCTCGAGGTGCTGGTGTGGAAAATAAGGATGTCAAAGAGGTACTGAAATATTACAATATGACAAAGCGGATGATGAAAGGTTTTTCCAGCGATCGGAAGATGCGGCGAAATCTGATGCGACAACTTGATTTTGGGAAATGATTGTTTTGAAAGTATGTTGTTTAAGAATTATGATGATCTGGTCTTGAATGGTCAATCACCGGAGCTTCAGCAGAAACGGAGGGATGTCCTTGATATGTTATCTGCTGCTGTTGACGCAGTACAACCCTCACGTGTTGTAAAAGAGGTATTTTGCGATACGCAGCTGGTATTTGCATCGGAAGCTATTGATCTTTCCTCCTTTGATCATCTGTATATCGTAGGTTTTGGAAAGGCAAGCGTGGGTATGGCACAAGCAGTCTGCGATGCGGTGACAGTAACAAAAGGTGTTATAATAACAAATGATCCATCTGCTATAATTACAAATCATTCAATAGAGGTTATTATAGGGGGGCATCCTCTCGCGAATGAAGGTAGTATCCGTGGTGCAGAAAAAATCCTTGATCTCTTAGGCAAGTGTAGTGAGAACGACTGTGTAATCGTGCTAATCTCCGGTGGTGGATCTTCGTTATTTTGTAAACCTCGTGTTCCTCTTACTGATCTACAAAAAACGATTAATTTGTTATTACGCTGCGGTGTAAGTATTGATGAACTGAATACGATTCGGAAACATCTTTCCTTAGTAAAAGGTGGCCAGCTTGTTCAATATACAAAAGCAGTTATCATCTCTCTTATTATCTCTGATATTGTACATGATCCAATTACTTCAATAGCATCTGGTCCTACATCTCCTGATCCATCTACATTTTCTGATGCAAGAGAAATACTTAAACGATATAAACTTTGGACGAATATTCCAGTAGCAGTACGAACAAGCATAATAGAAGGTATCAATGGGCATATTTCTGACACTCCTAAAAAAAATGATCCAGTTTTTGAGACTGTATTTAATTTTATTATAGCGGATAATGAGCGCGCTTGTCAGGGTGCTATAGATAAAGCAAAAGAACTTGGATATGACGCTAAATTGATGACGACATCAATAACTGGTGAAGCACGAGTTATTGGCAAATATTTAATAAACGGAGTAATGAAGAGTTTTCTACATAGAAAAACTGTAGTTATCACCAGTGGTGAAACAACTGTAACAGTACAGGGTAGAGGAGTTGGTGGACGAAACCAAGAATTAGTGCTCAGCTGTATGGAGGAGATTGCAGGTGACGAGTTAGTTGTCGCCTCCTTTGCTACAGATGGGATTGATGGAAATAGCAATGCAGCCGGTGCTATCGCCGATGGTTTTACGCTTACTCGTGCTCGGGAAAAAAAACTAAATCCATCTCATTTTTTGAAACAGAACAACTCTAACGGTTTTTTTCAAGTATTAAATGATACTCTTCTAACCGGTCCTACAGGGACGAATGTGATGGATATCCAGATATTGATACGATAATGAACCATTATTTTTATTGATACGAAATTAATAAACTTTTTAAGGAGGAAAGAGATAACAAATTGGGATGAACTCAATTAGAAATTAGTTCCATAACTATTATATAAAGATTTAGTATAATATTATGAATAGATAATGTCTTCATAAAAAACCTCCACGGTATTTAAAGATACGAAAATTATATAAATAGTAAAAAATTTATAAATGGAGATAAAGCATGGAATTGAATCGTACGATAAAACTCTTTCTTACGGTTAGTATTATCATTTTCCTCATTTTCGGTTTCCTTCATCCTGGTAGTTTTATCGCAATCGAAGTCAATGAAAATGATGGTATATGGACTGATAGTTTTGAAAATAGTAGTTCTACAGATCGTGGCCCTGGTACGAGTCCATGCGTGTGGGAGAATGGAATGATTCTACTTACCACCGCCTCTGATATTGGACGAAATTATAGCTTTGCAGATGGCGGTTCCTTTAAAAATAATAATCATAAAGCATATTATTACCAATTTTTTGATATCAACCATATCCTTTTTTCCTTTTTTTCTCCATTAATACCTTCCGCGAGAGTAGAGAATGAGTTTGATAATGATTTTCAATATCCTTATATCGAAAAAAAAGGTGAATCGACACACCGATATGCGGAATCATCCACCCAAGGAATGAACAATAATGTGGTGCATCATTTCCGAATGAAACTTCAAGGAACTGCTGAAGACATTGGGAACCTCTACATCTATTGGTATGGGAAAGCTGAAAACGCAATAAAAGTTGAAATGTTTTATTTAAATTATGGTACGATCCGTAGCATGTGGAAACCAATAAATTCCACGCAAAATACCGGTGATATTTCCTTTGCTTATAATTTAAGCCAAGATAAACTAGAACAGGCTATTGGTACGGATAACTATATTGATATCTGCGTCGTTGCAACGAAAAAATCCTTTGGTAATCCTCAATGTACGCTCTATACTGATTATGTAAAATTAAAATCAATCCGACAAAAAGGATATAAAATTGGATATGGACTTGTTCAAACAAAAAATACCATTGATTTACGATCCAATACCTACTGGGAGTTACTGACGTGGGATGATTTTGAAACAGGCGGTGCGATAGTTCGCTATCAAATTCTCTATAATAACGGAACGAGTTACGTGCCTATTAAAAATTCTATTTTAAAAGGAAACGAGGAAGGATTCACCACCTCACCAGTCTCCCTTATTTCTCTCTCAGATAAATATACAAACATTAAGATACGAGCGAACCTCACGACAGACGATCCATCAGTTTCTCCCAAAATTTTTAGTTGGACAATTACCTGGCAATCTTTAAATCGATGGCATGATCAATTCAGTTCAGAGTATCGAATAGATGTAAAAAATAAGATAAACGTGGAGAATGGAGTCAATATCAGCCGTATGAGTGGTGACTGGCCGATGTTTGGTCAAAACCCTGGAAACACAAGAGCATCAACTGGGAAAGCTGCATACACAAAAGATCTGTATTGGTGGAGCGATTTTCGCGATTATCCTGCAATTCGCAATCAGGCTTGTGGCAACCCGGTGGTTGATAGTAACGCCTTGTATATTCCTGTAATAAATCTTACTACGAATAAAGGATCGTTATATAAATACAAATCCTTCGTTATCGATTCTAATAAAATAGGAGAAGAATATTCCTCCTCACAAATAATCCCGTTTTCTAATATGACAAACGGAAAAAAGATTATCGGTTCCCCCGCTGTTTCAGATAGCTATGTCATCGTCGCAACAGGGGATGAATATACTCTTAATTACGTTTACGCATTTGACAAAAATACTCCCTCAAAAAGTCCGATATGGACATTTGATTATAGTAAATATGCTTCTTCGGCGACAGACATTTGTTATTGGGGTTCGCCCATTATTGCAGAAGGAAAAGTTTTCCTTACTTCCTGGAGTGGACAACCAATTCTTTCTGGATATCATTTAAATAATATGATCCTAGCTTTGGATCTTTCAAACGGAGAACTCAAATGGAACTATACGTTTCCGCCTTCATCCTATCCTCTTTTGTCTCCAACTTGGAGTTTTTCAACTCCTGCATACTCAGAAGGGAAAATCGTCGTAGGTTGTATGAATAATCTGAGCGATAACTTGTTCGCTTTCGAGTCCGAGAATGGCAGTCTCCTTTGGAATATCTCCATCGGTGCCATTGGCAAAGCCTCACCAGTGATATACAATAATACTGTATATATTGTCAACGAAGAGAAAGTTATTACTGGAATAGGAAAAAAAACGAAGGTCACTGCGGTGAATATCGATGATGGGAGCATCCGATGGGAAAAAGAACTAGGTCGTACATTAACCACCATTTCGAATTTAGATTTCCCGAGATGTTTAGCTCAGTCTACCTCTGCTATTGCAAACGAAGTCTTATATGCCACATCACCAGATGGAAATGTAACCGCATTAGACCTTTCTAAGAAAGGAACTATTCTCTGGTCTCATGAAGTATATTCAAAAGGGTTACTACTCTCTGCGCCATTTCTAGCCTCCTCACCTGCATATGCAGACGGAATCGTTTACGTTAGTACTCCTGATGGTTTCCTGTATGCATTAAATACATCAGCGAAAGGCAGTGAAACCTGGCATCGACAAGCATTTCCCTATGATCAAACCATTCCTATAGTCACAGATCCAATAGTCACCAATGGCCTGATCTTTTTCGGTGCGGAGAACGGCAGGTTGTATGTCTGTGGCAATTATAAAACACCAAACGAACAGATTACAGGGAGTCTCACATCAATTCCGATTCAATTACCTGAAGGAGTCTGGTGGAAGAAATTTTATGCTACGGTGCAGACGAACGTGAGTACAAGTATCAACAAAATCACCTTTAGTTTACTCGATGCTAATAACAACTTCATCAAAGTTCTTCAAAATAAAAGTGATTTATCTGGAGATCAAACCTTAGGAAGAACCCTTCGATTACACGCAGATTTCTGGGCGAAAAATAACTCATTCAATCCAAAGCTTCTTTCTTGGAATATCACATTTTTCAATGTAACAAAGGACACAATAATCCCTTTCATCAATATGAGTACGTTTAGCCCAAATCCTAAAGGCTGGTTGAATACGGTTATTCCCCAATTTACTGTCAAAGTAAAAGACAATGACTCTGGCCTTCTTGTCAATTCTGCAAAATATATATTAGGATACACTGCAAACAATCTAAGCTATTCTAAAACCTTTTCTACCCAATGCTCCGGAGTCAATGGTACCACTTCGGTTCAACAAATCACAATAAATATCTCAAAATTAGACATCTATGAGAATATTACTAAATTACTCAGTCTTAGTATCAGCATCACAGACATGGCGGGAAATACCGCAACAAAATCCATTACTTTTACACAAGATATCATAAAACCAAGTTCTTACGTTAATAAACAATCGATGAAATTAAGATACAATGCAACTGCAAAATTCATACTTATTAACGCCACATCAATTGATAACGGGACTAATGCCAGTGGAATAAAACGCGTGGAACTATATTATCGCAACTCATCCACAGCAAACTTTAATGGTAAATGGATATATTTCGCAAACTCCACCAAAAAATCACCACAATGGAAATTCAATTTCACAAGCTCAAGCCAACCTGGTGGGTATTTTGAACTCTGCACTCGTGCTATTGATAATGCAAGCAACATTGAAGATTTCCCAACAAAAGGAGATGTTTCATTTTTATATGACTGGACGAAACCATATCTACCGAGTTTCCAAGGAAACATCCTTTGGTTCAGGGAGCTATCTACTTTCTCTGTGGTATTCAGGGATGATTTCCGATTAGACACTATACAATATCACCCTAATTTTGATACTTCATGGACCACTATTGCGACTGGTATAAATAAGAGCACCTATGACAAATCCTGGAGTTTAAAAGATGAATATTGGAATCAAATAAATGAAGGTGAGTTCTATACCCTATTTTTCAAGATTAATGATACATTGGGAAATACACTATTACTCACGAACAATAGTCAGGCAATCACTTTCGGAAAAGATACATCCGCACCAAATGGAACCATTAAAATCCCTGCATTAGAAAATGAAACGAGTTTGTCATATAACTTTACCGTGGTTGGAGAAGATGTCATTGATCAAGGAGGTAGTGGTATTAAAGAAGTCTCCTTATATTATCGATTTTCTGAGGATAACTCAAATTGGAGTAGCTGGACACAATATGGAGACACATTGAGTTCTTCCCCCTATGAATGGGAGTATACAGCCCAAGAAAAAGACGGCTATTACGACTTTAAAATCAACATTGTTGATGTCGCTGGTAATACAAGAGAGACTGAGATCCTTCATACGTCTATATTCCCTGAACACCCTATTTCACTTCCAGTACTCCCGGTGACCCTTATACTGATTATGATAAGTCTTTTGATCGTTTTCTCTCTACTTAGTGCGATTATCTTTATTAAATGGAGAAAAACGAAAGTAACATAGCTGTGTCTTCCCTATTTTTTTTCTCTTATCATTTTTAGATCCTCTTGGGTAAATTCAGGGAAAAACAACCCAGTATGACCACAGGTATTACATTGCCATTGATTTAGGAGACCTTTCGAGTAGGAGTCTGCTGACATGTCCGGTCTTGTATCAGTGCTGTTACATTTCGGACACATACGAACAAATTTCTTTGGCATACTCTTCCTTTTCATTCGATATAGATTGCTGGTCGCAAGGGAATTGCAAACTTTATTTTCTTTACCGGATCATACAGGTTATTATCATCGGTACTGTAAATTTCCACCTCGCAGTTAAACACCTCTTTGAGATATAATTTTGCGTTGAGGAGATGATCTTTTTCGTTGATAGGAATAAGGAATCGCTCACGGTCTATTTCACTCAACATTTTTATATCACCGCCAATTTTTGAAATAAATTGAGACACTTGTTGACCGAGTGGTTTCATCGATGAATCTGTCAATGTATCTTTTATCATCAGACCGACATTGAATTGATTTTCAGCAGCAAGTTGTAAAGCTTTTCTGAAAATTTTTTGTTTCCATTCCGGAGATGTATAAATACAGATTTTTTTTGGTGTAATCTTTGTAACCTTGAGAATCTCGTTAGTATCTTCGATGACCCGAGTAAGAAGGTATTCTCCTACCTCATCCTTTTCAGAAATCTCTTCAGGATTAAATTCTGGATATACTTCGTTAGAAACAAAATGGTTGTACCCCTGTGTCATCCAGAGTTCTTCAGCTAGATGTGGCGTGATCGGTGTCATAAGCACTATCCAGGTGCGGACAAACTGATCAAGTAATTTTTTGTTTGCTCCCTGTCGTTTTAAGTACAATTGCACGTCTTTCTGGCATTCAAAAAAGATTTCGTTAGAGGTAACCCGCAGGTCATAGGTCGCAAATGCATTAAGAACTTTCTGTATCCGTCGTTGTAGACTACTTCTCAACCAATTATCAAGATACTGTTGTTTCTTTTCTTTTATTTGAGAGATTTGTTGAACCAATTTCCAGATGTTGACGATCCGATTTTTATATTTAAGGACGTTTTCAGGGTCCCATTCAATATCAACAAACGGTGACCCGATATGCAGATAATAGAGACGCAATGCATCGACACCATACGTGACGGCAGCTTCAACAATGGGTTCTGCACCACCTTTGGATTTACTGATTTTTTCTTTCCCTTTTTGTGTTACCCACCAGTGAACAAAAATCCCGTGTGGGCGTTTCTGTTCTGGCATGATTGCAACATGATTCATAATATAGACCGGGAAATGAACAGTTTTATGTTCTTTTCCACCCAGATTTATATCGACAGGGTACCAGTAGTTAAAATCTGCTTTAATGGTCTGCCAGATCTTATGTTTTGGAGACCCAAATCCATAGAACACATAGTCAAAGAACTCATCGGTCATATCTTTTGCTGAGATCTTCTTTTGATTTACATATGACGAGATGATATAATAGGCCGAATAAAGGGTTGAATCGGAAATTGGTTCTATTATCCAATCTTTCTTGTAAGGAAACTCAGTTCCTAGCCAGGAGCCTCTTCTGATCACTGCTCGATCATCAAACCAATCAAGAATTTTTGGTAGTTCATCTTTATATTCCTGAGGGTAAATATTCATGGTTGCTGCAAAATCTTTAGATTCTCTTGTTAAAACAGAGTCACTGTATTTAATGAACCATTGATCGGGTATTTGTTTAATGACTACTGTTTCTTTGCATCTACAGATTACTTTTTCTGAGAATTCTTTCATTAAAGTCGCAAGATTCTTCAGGATTAGATCGTTTTTTACAGTATCTTTGATCTCTGCGATTTTTATACCAGCATACTTACCACATTTCTCGTTTAATACCCCGGTATGAAATTCTTTTTTGTACACAATTTCGGTTGCTTCGTTGAGTTTTTCTGTTTCTATTTGACTCTTTATTTGAAGTTGGTCACATACTTCTTTTGCTGGGTTATTACCAAATCCTTTGACATCGATAATTTTGATTGCCTCGATTTTTTCTTTTGATTCTACTAGTGCAATCCAATCGTATGGGGCGTGAGCTGGTACGGACATGACTATCCCAGTGGCAACAGTAGGGTCTGCGAATACACCAGCTAGAATCGGAATCTCTCTGTTGATTTCAGGTACTACGCAGGTTTTACCAATTAAATCTTTACCTTTGATAGTATCTTGTAGAGGTTGAACATTATCATATTGATAAGAAAGTTTTTGAAAACATTCTTTGGAGCAGATCCAAGTTTCGTTATTGATTTTTACTTTATGATATTCAATTGTAGGATTTACCCACATATTTGTGACACCAAAGATTGTTTCCGGTCTGAGTGTGGCTGCAGGGAGAATCATACCATCTTTAAGAGTAAATTTGATAACTGTAAACTCAAGAATCTCTGCAGAACCTCCCTGGGCGACATCAGTTTCTGATTTATCGACTGCGACAGGCCCACAATTTGGGCAATAAGGAGCAAAATGTGGTTTCTGAGTTAGCAGATTTTTTTCATAAAGTTTATGGAACTGCCATTGAATGAACTTTTTATAACCATCAGAAATCGTATTCATCAACCGGGTGTAATCAATGAGGAAACCAAAACGCTTCCAGTAATCTTCTACATATACCTTGCTAAAATAATTCACAACCTCTATCGGGTCGGTTAATTTTTTGATAAATGCATCTGAACACCCGTTTTGTTTTAACATTGTAATAGTATCTTCGTCTTGTCGCTCTACTTTTTTTGCAAACCCGACTGAAGGAATCCCTGAGGCATGGAATCCTGCTGGGAATAAAACGTCATACCCAGTCATTCGTTTATATCTAGCGATGACGTCACAATATGTAAACACTCGCATGTGACCCACATGGAGGTACCCGGAAATACCGGGATATGCAAAATGGAGAAAGAATTTTTTCTTTTTTTTCTTCTGAGCAACATTGATATTTGCATCAAACCATTTGTTTTGCCATTTCTGCTCAACAGCAACGTAATCGTAATTGTTTTCTTCCATGGATATAATCTGTTCGGACATGAAGATTGTTTTATATAATATTTCGTATCCTCTTGTTTATTTGTCTGAAGCATTTAAGGCAACGAAATTTTAAATAGTACTCTTATAATAAGAGCATAATAATAAGGGGATCCATATGAAGAAAAAACTTTCTATTATAGTAGTAGGAATTTTATTTATCAGTGGTTTTGGAACGGCTATTACAACCAACTTCCAGAGTAAAAAAATGACAATTCAAGAAAAAATACAATTCTCCGAACCAGTGATAATGAACCAAAATAATTATTCTTCTGTGAAGATTAAAGAAGCTACCTCATATGTTGCATTACCTGGTAATCCTATGTTACCTGTTTATACAAAATTGTTTATGTTTCCTTTTGGAACGATTATAACGGATGTCTCTTTTACTACTTCTTCTGAACAAATAAAAGAGCTTACAAATGAGATTCTTCCAACGGCTCAACCCACACCGGTTTCTGGTGCGTTGATAGAGCTATCAAATGAAAAACAGGTAAAAAACGATTTGGTCTATTTGGGTACGAACGCCTACCCCTCGTCTCGCTTGGACTATCAGATCGGTGCTGGTCTAAATGGAAATGACCATGTTATTCTTCTTTCAGTTCAATATTATCCTCTTCTGTATTTACCACAACACCATACTCTCCTTTTTACTCCTAACGTGCAGATAATGGTGACCTATGAGCAATCAAAGAATTCTTTAAATCTCTCTATGGATAACAAGTTGCTTGTTATTGCTCCAGAAGAATACACAGACGCGCTTCAACCTCTTGTTGTGCATAAAAATCAATATAATACTAAGACAACCCTAATGACGACAGAGTGGATTACTATCCATTCAACTGGTCGAGATTTACCAGAGAAGATTAAATATACGATTAAGGACGCTATCGAAACTAATGCTATCTCCTCGGTTTTACTTGTTGGTGGCGTGGAGAAAATTCCTATTCGACGAAGCTATGTAAGCTTGTGGGGTCTTGAGGATGATGGGATGATTACAGATCTTTATTATTCTGATATTTTTGATGCTCATGGGAATTTCTCCAGTTGGGATACCAACAACAACGATAAGTTCGGAGAATCAAACGATATCGTCGATCTTTATCCTGACGTTCATCTTGGTCGACTCGCCTGTGACTCTATCCAAGAGGTGAACATCACTGTAGATAAGATCATCCACTATGAAACTGAAACCTATGGGAGCGACTGGTTTAACACGATGATTTTCATTGGTGGAAACACCTTTCGCTGGTCGCCAGGGAATGATGGCGAAAAAAACAACGAAATCATCATGGGAATCATGTCCCAATTTACACCAAAAATCATCTGGACATCAAAGGGAAACTTTAACAGACAAACCATTTCAAATACTATTACAGACGGTGCAGGATTCCTCGATTACTCAGGTCACGGATTTGAACACGGAATGGGAACCTTCACCCCATCTGGACTTCAAATGAAACAATATTTAACTTCATACATCAATGATCAAAAGAACGAATATAAACTTCCAATTATGTTTTTCGATGCATGTCTCACAGCAAAAATCGATTATATCCTCCAAGATACCCTGAATTATTCAAAAATTAAAAACATAGTCACTTTCATAGTTAAAGCACTTGGTGTCAATACGTCGCAGCGAATCCCGTGTTATGCCTGGTCGTTTCTCAAACATGAGGGTGGTGGTGCGATAGCAACAATTGGAGCAACTCGTACTGCTTATGGTGGTGTCGAGAGCGGTGCCGTAAAATGTCTATTGAATTCTTCTCTGCATACAATAGCAGTGAGTTCCTTGGTCAAATGATGACCAAGATGCAAAATGGATATATCACTGAGGTCCATAATGATGCGTTTACTGTTGAAGAGTTCATGTTGCTTGGAGATCCAACCTTGAAAATTGGTGGATATCCTACACAATAACATAAACTACTCTACTCTTCTTATTTTTTTGACAATCAAAAGACCTATATCTAGGCAGTTTGTTCCTCCCTTCATAAATGAAAATATCACGATCATTCTCTGATAACCTCCCTAAAGTTCAAGGTATTGAGAAGATAACCGGTCTTTCTGAGGCAGAAGCTACCAAACGACTCCACGATGAAGGATATAATGAGCTTCCTTCTCAAAAGAAACAAAATATTTTGATAATTTTACTCCATGTTCTCCTTGAACCGATGTTGTTGCTTTTACTTGGTGCCGGTTTTATTTATTTTTTACTTGGAGAAAAACAAGACGCATTGATGTTACTGATTTTTGTCTTTGTGGTCGTTGGTATTACGTTTTATCAACAGCGAAAAACCGAACGAGCGCTAGAAGCTTTAAGAAATCTTTCAAGCCCTCGTGCACTTGTTATCCGCGATGGTCAGCAGAAAAGAATCCCAGGACGTGAGGTGGTAAGAGATGACTATATCATCCTCCATGAAGGAGATCGGGTTCCTGCTGATGGAATCGTTATTTTTTCTTCAAATCTCATGATAGAT
>CABMCU010000142.1 GCA_902384685.1 uncultured archaeon
CCTGAAATCGCCGGGTAAAAATATGTCTCATGTTTGCGTCCAATGACTTCTTGAATAATCACCGCCATTTTTTCGTCTCCAATATTTTTTTGTGTTGACTTAATATATGTTCGTGCTTTTTCAAAAAATGTTCAAGAATAAACGTATTTAATGGCATTACAGACATCTTGGAACCGGAAATCATTTTCCCAGGATTCATTTGTTAAAAAAATAGAATCATAAATACCCGCAAAGGATTGTAACAACTAATCTTCGAGTACCCCAGAGGAGCGTACCACTAATGGTATTCGTGTATTATCGATAAAGGCTCGAAGATCACCAAGTATGGTCGCGGGAAGACTGGCGGACATGAATTTTAAAGAAATCCGCTGATCAGGAAGATTAAAAAGTTCTTCGTTCGGAAATGAATTTTGTGCTAAAAAAGATTCAAAGATATCGGTTGAGATGACAAGTGTTCGAGGTATGGTGATTCGAAGATTTGGAAACATGTCAGCTGAAATATATTTTGATACAAGTTTTGCAAGAAATGAAAGTCCCCGTGCTTTTCCCCCGAGTGCCCCTTTTCCAATGCGGTTAATTTCAAGATGGGAGGCAAGAACGGTTCGTTCATAAGGAGTTACTAATGCTTGTGTTTGAGCATATTTATATTCTTCAAGCAGATCAATAAGTCGTTTTCGTAATTCAGTGCTTATTATAATCTCTTTTTCGGCTTTGTTGATTTTTTCTGCCAGAGTATTTTCACCCCGAGCATAAATAAAGGTAGAAAACAAACGATCGTTCGCAGATTTGACAAGAATCGTATCATCAACTGATAAGACAGCATCCTCAAAATCTTTGATATTCTTAATTCGATAGAGTTCTTTTTGATTTGTATCACGAAGAATGATCTCTCGAGGTCCAAGACATTCATTGATAAAATCTTTAATGATTAATGCAAGTGTTGCTTCCTTTTTTGAGGTATACCGGAGTTGAGGTCCAAGAGATAGATCTCCCTGATACGGTTCAGAGGATTGAATGAGTATCGGGATATCTGGTTTTTCTTTTTGTATAATTTGTGCAATTTTTTCGCCAGCTTGGATCGTTTTTTTTAGACAATGATTAAGTTGATTATCGGTGATAACACCAATGATATTATTTTTATATGTCCGATAGAGTTTTTCTCCAGTTTCAAAATCCTGTGCATGTAATAATACCGGTCTATAGTCGAGGCGATGTATTCGTTGTTCCTCAGTTAATGAATCAGATAAAATATTTTCAAGAAAGCTATGAATCTCCTCTGTGAGTAAGAGAAGATATGTTGAATAGTATTGAATTGAGTCTTCGATTAATAATATACATCGACCGTGGCTCGCAAGAGGAGGGTTTTTTTGTATATTGATAGAATCTTCAATAAGTTTGATAATCGTAAGAATAATTTTTCCATCGCCATTCCATGTCAATATTTTGTCAAAAATCTGTTGTGTGTTTTTCTCTTCGATTTTAATTAGTTCAGCGATATTGTTCCCCAGAAGAACAATCGGGATTTTTGCGGTAGATTTAATGTGGGTTGCCAAGGAATAACTATCGATATCTTCAAGTTTATCAAAAAATATAACAAGATCAAACTGTTGATTTGTAAGAAGGGAAAAACATTCCTCTTGATTTTCTGCATGAGTTATCCGTGGAGGAACATCACGACCATATGCTGTGTAGTATTCCTTTAAAAGGGAACTCAATCGCCCTTCTTCCTCCAATTGAAAATAATGATAAGAAGAAGAAAGAAGGAGAATTTGGTTAATATGATATGGTTCAACGGGTTGTTTTTCTTCCAGCTTTTGTTGGGGAGAAATAGGTGGGGTAATACCCGTTATTTCTTCGATACAACTGATGATTTTTTTTTCTCTATCATTGAACCGGATGTTCATATGATCGGATTACACCCAGCCTCGCATTTTACATGCCTCTGCGACTCGTGAGATCGCAATCATGTATGCTGCATCACTGACTCGTATGTTTTTCCGTTTTGATAGCTCCCATACTTTATAAAACGCATCAGTCATTTTGTTGTCGAGTTTCCCAAGGACTTCTTCTTTTGTCCAATAGTAATTTTGGTTACTTTGTACTTGTTCGAAATAACTACAGACAACACCACCAGCGTTTGCGAGGAAATCAGGGATTACGATAATACCTTTTATCTCAAGGATATTTTCTGCTTCTGGTGTAACTGGTCCGTTTGCACCGCAGATAATGATTTTTACTTTTGGTTTTATATGAGCGACGTTATCTTCAGTAATCGAATGCTCTAGGGCTGCGGGGATAAGGATATCTACTTCCTGTTTCAACCAGTCGTCACCCGGTCGAACCTCATAGTCAAGCTTTTCTGCCTGTTTTTTATCAATAGTACCAAAACGATCTGTGATTTTTACAAGTTCATCGAGTTTAATTCCTGTTTTTTTGTAATAGCTATAGGTGAGGTTTTCAGCCTGATCCCAGCAAGAAACGGAGACAACAGTACCTCCATATTGGATGAATAACTCAGCGGAATATCGAGCAACGTTCCCAAATCCTTGAATAGATGCTCTTGTTTTCGTAATATCCATTTTCATTTCTTTTAACAGTTCACGAAGGATATAAATAATTCCATATCCTGTTGCTTCTGTTCGTCCACGGGATCCACCAAGCTCCACAGGTTTCCCGGTGATTAATCCTGGGTATTGGCCACCTATGATTGTCTCGTATTCATCCATGATCCACAACATGTGCTGTCCACTTGTCATCACATCTGGTGCGGGGACATCACGGACAGGTCCAATGTCACGAGCTATTTGTCGTACCCATCCTCTGCAGAGTTTCTCTTGTTCACGTTCTGAGAGATTATGGGGATCACAAATAATTCCGCCTTTTCCACCACCTAAGGGAATATCAGCGACAGAACATTTCCAGGTCATCCACATAGAGAGTGCACGAACCGTATCTTGTGTTTCCTGTGGATGAAAGCGAATTCCACCCTTGCAGGGTCCTCGTGCATCATTATGTTGAACACGAAATCCTCGAAAGACCTTCATATTTCCATCGTCCATGCGGATAGGGATTGAAAAACTGTACTCTCGGAGGGGATTTCGTAACAACTCTCGTGTTGGTTCATCAAGATCAAGTTGATCTGCAATCCTATCAAATTGTTGTTGAGCCATTTTAAAAGGGTTAAAACCTTCTTTTTCTTTTCTAAAAACTCCAGTTGTTCCTCTTTCTTGTTTTAATTCCTGTTTAACTTGCATAATTCTTACGCCTCTTCTTCGCCCACCATGTATTGTAAACCTATATAAATAATTTAGGAACAAAGAATAAAAGGAAATTAAAAGATAAAATCTCTTTAACATATTTTTTGTGAGATGTTTTTATATAATAAATAGACAATACCAAACACAAGTTAAAGGGATGTAAAGAAATTTAATCGATATACATCAAATCATGAAAATAATAAAAAATTATACTTTAGTTAGCGTTACATTATTTGATCGTAACTATTATTAAAATAGGAGTTCAAAATTGATGGATGAAAATAATAATAAAAAAAAAAAAATAAATGTGGAAACAAAAACAACCCCCTCAGAACTACAACCAAACCCAAGAGATGTACCGTCTGAACCTAAAGGAGCAATTAATGAAAAAGTGTTTTATCGTGAGGTTATCAAATCATGTTGGACTCACGAACCTTGGTTATATTTTAAAGTCATCATAAAAAGTATTGAGGAAATGGGTGATTATATAGCACTTCATGGGCTTGTTCCTCAAAATGAACTGCCCGTTCATTTGCGATATAAAATACCAGAAAATGAAATATGGATTCGAGAAAATGTTTATGCAGATATCGAGCGACGACGATCGATTCTTGCTCATGAATATGCTGAACTTGATTTAATGATTAGCTATGCTATGAGTTACAAAGATGCTCATGAACACGCAGAATTTATTGAGCATCTTTTTTATCATGATTAATGGAATATTTTTTTTCAGATTTATATGACTAAAAAAAAAAGAATAAAAAAATATAATCAAATGTCAGTTAAAATTATTGTTACTGGTAGAACTTTTAATAAAGAATATAATCCATTAACTGGGGAATTAGTTTTTAATAAAACACATGTACCTGCAATGTTAAAACTGGGAAGATGTGGTATTCGTTACACCATTAAAACAATACTTGTGAAAGACAGTCTTAGTATGACTGATGATGATAGGGAAAAAATTCTTCAAGAATGCCAGAAATCTAAAGATAATAAAATACTCATCACTCATGGAACAGATACAATGACAGAGACAGCAAAAATATTAGGTCAAGTCATTACAAATAAAACTATTATTTTAACAGGAGTTATGGTTCCTTATACTTTCAGGAGCTCCGATGATCTTTTTAAATTAGGAAGTTCACTTGCATTCCTTCAATCATTATCTCCAGAGGTATATATTTCAATGAATGGAAAATTTTTCCATTGGGACAATGTAAGGAAAAACAAAGAGATAGGTTTATTTGAAGAATTATATTAAATAACGTTCTATTGTTTTATCCTTTTTATCTTTTTATAAGATTTCTTTTTTTGTATTAGCCACATTCCCTCTGGAGTAAAACCAAAGGATTTATAGAAATGGAAAGCAGGATTTTTAAATGCAACACCAACTCCTACAAATTCTATATCTTTTGCATATAACCTATCTAACATTGTTTCAAGTAACTTATTGCCAATACCACTAGTTCGATAATCAGGATGTACACATACCTCGTCAATGAACCCAATACGCTCTATTTTATACACACGTGATTCATCTCGTTCTCCTAGATGACCGGTAATCATTCCAATAATCTTCTTTTTATCTTCAGCAACATAAAAAAATTGATTTGGATCGTTTAACAATTCTAGTTGTCGATTGATGATATATTCCTGGCATTTCTCCTTTGGTTTTAAACTATCAAGTAGTCCACTATAGTGTGTATGTTCTAAGGATGAAATCCAATATAATTCAAAGAATGCTTTAATATCTTCTTTAGTACCTTTTCTTATTAATATTGGATTTTTCTTCATCTACGGTCCCTTCTGTATCTTACTATTTCTATATCAATGAATTGGAAATTTATTATCTCGCGAAATGCAGGGAAAATAAAAAAAGATTTTTAGATAAGTCCTTGATCAATCATTGCGTCAGCGACTTTTACAAATCCTGCGATGTTTGCACCTTTAACATAATTCACAAAGTCACCATCTTTTCCATATTTCACGCAAGAGTTATGAATTTGCGACATGATCCATTGCAGTTTTTTATCAACTTCCTCTCTACTCCAGGATATCCGTGCGCTATTCTGAGACATCTCAAGACCACTTGTCGCAACACCACCTGCATTTGCAGCTTTACCAGGTCCATAGAGAATCTTGTTTTCTATAAAAATTTCGACACCTTCTGGTGTAGTTGGCATGTTTGCTCCTTCTGTAACAAGGATACAGCCGTTGTCTATGAGCGTTTTTGCATCTTGTTTGCCAATCTCATTCTGTGTTGCTGAAGGAAATGCACAATCACAAGGAAAATGCCACGGGGTCTTTCCTGCTTCATATTCACATTTATATTTCTCTGCATATTCTTTGATACGTCCACGCTGTACATTTTTGAGTTCCATCAGGAATACAAGCTTCTTTTCATCGATTCCAGAAGAATCATAAATCGTCCCTGATGAATCAGACAATGTGACAACCTTTCCACCAAGTTGATTTATTTTTTCAACGGTATATTGAGCAACGTTTCCCGACCCGGATACAACGCAAGTTTTTCCTTTGAATGACTCTCCTTTTGTCTTTAGCATTTCCTGAGCAAAATAAGTCGCACCATATCCAGTTGCTTCTGGTCGTATTAAACTACCACCCCAATTCAGTCCTTTCCCGGTAAGCACTCCAGTGAATTCATTTCTGATTTTTCTGTATTGTCCAAACATAAACCCGATTTCACGACCACCAACACCAATATCCCCTGCAGGAACGTCAGTGTCAGGCCCAATATATCGTTGCAGTTCGGTCATAAAAGATTGACAGAATTTCATGACCTCATTGTCGGTTTTTCCTTTAGGATCAAAATCTGATCCTCCTTTACCACCACCCATTGGAAGAGTGGTTAAACTATTTTTAAACACTTGTTCAAATGCTAAAAATTTTAAAATACTTAAATTGACACTCGGATGAAAACGAAGTCCCCCTTTGTACGGACCAATTGCGCTGTTCATCTCGATACGATACCCACGGTTAATTTGAATTTCTCCTTTATCATCCAACCATGGTACACGGAAGATAATTGTACGCTCAGGTTCAACCATGCGCTCTAAAATTTTTGCTTTTTTATACTTCGGGTTCTTCTGAATGTATGGCATAAGACTTTCAACGACTTCTTGAACAGCTTGATGGAACTCTTTCTCCCCTGGGTTTTTATATTTTATTTTTTCCATGAATTCTTCAACAGATTTATCCATAACTATGCCTCCGTTTTTTGTTGGTCTGGTATCACTATTTCCTTTTAATACTTTGCCTGGATTCCCTCTGAATAAACTATAAAAAATACATAATAAAATGAGGAATCAGCTAAAAAGTACAGATTGTTTTTCTTCGACCTCATCACCCTATAAAAAAAATAATATTCTTTGAGAAGCTTTACGGAAATTGAATCAATTGAAAAAAATCTATCAGGAATAATTGATGTGAAAAGTTAAGGGAAAGTGAATTTAAAATTCCTCTTTTCGTCATTTCAGTAAGTATTAATACATAAATTTTCATTCTTATTCTCACGCACAAATGAACTATTTTTATTCATGATGGCGGTATGAAGTAGTGAGGAAAATGATAGGAATTCAACAGATGAAATCAATGAATAAAGAAACTGTGCTAACAAAGGTTCGAGAGAATAAAGTCCTCTTCGTTCGATTACAATTTATTGATATTTTGGGAATGCCAAAAAATATTATTATCCCTGTCAGTGGACTGGAATCAGCATTGGAGGAGGGCATCCCGTTTGACGCGTCCTCTATTGCTGGGTATGCAACCATTGAAGAATCCGATAAACTCGCAAAACCCGATCCAGCGAGTTTTGTGATTCTTCCCGATAGTGTTGAGCAACGAAAAACTGCGAAACTTAACTGTGATATTTTCGAACCAAATGGGAAACGCTTCGAAGGTGACGTCAAGTACATTTTGGAAAAAATGCTGGAGAAAGCTGCAAAACTCGGTTACATTTACAATACCGGTCCTGAATGTGAGTTTTTTTTATTTAAAAAAAATGGTGAGAATTCAACCGTTATACCGAATGATACCGCAGGGTACTTTGATTTGTCACATCGCGATCTTGCAGAAGGTGTTCGGGCCGATATCGCTCTCGCGTTAGAAGAAGTTGGAATCCAGCCATATACTGCACATCATGAATGTGCTGATGGTCAGCAGGAAATAAATTTCCATTTTGCAGATGCGATTACCACCGCAGATCGGGTGATCACTTTGAAGTACATTACGAAAGTTATCGCAACGAAACATTACTTACATGCATCCTTTATGCCCAAACCACTCTATGGCCAATGTGGCTCCGGAATGCATACACACCAATCCCTCTTTAACCTGGATGGTACAAATGCATTCTACGACCCTCATGATAAAAACGAGTTAAGCCCAGTCGCGTACCATTTCATTGCAGGTCTACTGAAATACATTAGAGAACTGTCTGGCGTCCTGAACCAGACTGTGAACTCCTACAAACGACTTGTTCCTGGGTACGAGGCACCAACCTATATCTCATGGGCAAACCGGAACCGAAGCGCACTGATTCGCATCCCTTCGAAACGAGGAAAAAGTACACGTTGCGAACTTCGAAATCCTGATGTCGCCTGCAATCCATATCTCGCATTTTCGGTGATGCTTGCGGCAGGACTCAAGGGAATTGAAGATAAACTGGAGGCACCAGCACCGGTTGAAAAGAATATCTATGCATTATCCGAAGAGGAACGTCAAAAATATGGGATTGAACAACTCCCAGAAAGTCTTGGACATGCGTTAGCAGTGATGAGTAAAAGCGAATTGGTCAAGGAGACGCTTGGTGATCATGTATTTGAGAATCTCCTGCATGTGAAGAAAAAAGAATGGGATACATATCGACTGCAGGTGACAAAATGGGAGCTGGATAGTTATCTTCCCATCCTCTAAATTAAAGCGTACCTCACTACCTTATTATTTTTTTTCCTTTTCTATGTTAAAGAAACGTTATTAATCGATGAATGTATTCAGGGGTATCGAGGTCCGAACTATGACATTTGAGATGCAAATTGTCAGTAATACACCACTGACTGGTGAAGAGGATTTTGATACAGCTGCAAAGATGTTCTTTATACAGATAGGGTATCTTTCGAAAGGCTCTGATCCGATGATTCCATATAAAATATTCGCAGATTTTTTCTTAAAACATCCAATGAAGGCATGGTTTGTTGATGACATCGCAGCGACATTGAAGACATCACGGCCAACTGTATATAGACATTTAAATAAACTTAAAGGTTTTGATATTTTAGAAGAAGTATCAGTTTTTGATGAAATAAAAAAACAACAGAAAAAAGCATATAGATTGCGATATGGAAATTTTCAAAAAGCATGGAATTTCGTCGAAGCACACATTAAAGTAGCGGTTGAGAATTACGGCAAGACCGTCGAGCATCTCCAAAATCTTATCGAAACAAAAAGGAAGTGAATCAATGGATAAAAAAGAAGATTGGAAACTCATTGAAGGATCAAGATATAAAGTAATTTCTATTGGTGGACGAGATAGTTCCTTAGAAACTGAAGGAATTTTCAAAGGGTATGCCACGATAGGTATCGAAGAAGCTGGGTTGGTCATTGAGTTATGTAAAGAACATGAAAAGAGTGAAGAAAAACTCCGTATTGTTCCATTGCATGCGATTCTCGCAATTGATGTTCTTGATGCAAAGCAACACGAAAAAAAAGATGAGGACGGAGAACCTAGTAGTCATTATTACGGATAATAAGTATTAAACTAACAGAAATATATCGCAAAAAAACAAAACATTTATTAGACAGAAATTACTTTTAATTTGTTATAAGCCATCATATCAAACCATTTTTCCGGAAGTGAGATAAGTTATGTTAAAAGATGAGAAAAAGAAAATTGACACCAACAGCAATATCATCTACGTCGGGAATAAACCACCTATGAATTATGTTACTGCAATTATGGCTCTTTTAAATTCTGGAACTTTTACCGAGGTGGTAATAAAAGCTAGAGGAAACGCAATTAGCAGGGCAGTTGATGCAGTAGAAATAACACATAACCGGTTTTTGACAAACGCAGAAGTCAAGAAAATAGATATCGGAACCGAAACTTTAACCAATGAGGACGGCAGGAAATCAAATGTCTCCTCAATAGAAATCAGTTTAGCAATGAAAAAAACGGACACATAAGTTTTAAAGAAAGAATTCCACCAGTCTATAGCGAACAATGTGAGCGGTGACTGGTGGTCATAGAAATAACAATAAAACGTGTTTTTATTAGATAGCTTTTGGTGGTGCCACTGCTCTTGTTGATCCAAATGAGCAGCAGCTCGGCACCACCAGGAGAAATTTTTATGGATCGTGTTAGCATAGGCTGTGCCGAAATTCGGCATCATAGCTCAAGCGTCGGAAGAAATGTCTTACACCTAAGCTTCAAAACCAAATACTGTCACAACGTATTTAACTTTCCGGAGGTGCAAAAACGTTGTGAAGAAATTTTTCGAGAAGTATGTGAAAAGCGTCGATGGGTCCTTAGGGAGATCGGATTCGATCAAGACCATGTCCATATCACCATCGACGCAGGAACCAAAGGACCAGAAGATATTGCAAAAGCATTGAAGGGAACTGCAGGGAAAAAACTTCTACAGGAATTTCCCTCCTTAAAGAAAACATACTTTTGGGGAAGCGGATTCTGGAGTCCGACGATCTATTTCGACAGCTTGGGTGAAAGAACCATCACCGACATGGATGCATATACACGAAACCAAGGAAAACCAAAAACCCATTTATTCAAACCAGGTCAATTACATCTCGATGATTTCGCATCCTAGAGGATCAACACCGAGAGATGAACTTACAACGAAAAGCGTGACCGCCGAGGCTAACGAAGTTAGCCGAGCATGCCACCAGTCTATCTGACTGGTGGTGCGGGCACGCATATTGACATTGAATAACTAGTTCTTTCCGTTTCATTATCTATTACTTTAATACATTTTTGTCTAGGAAAAAATAAAAAAAAGAGTAGGTTATTGTACCCTTACCTATGGAGTCAGTTTTTAATCTCCTTGATCAACGCATACGAGAGTTACTCTCTTCTAATAAAATAATGCAACCGACAGAACCGCAACGAAAAGCAATCCCCTTTATTCTCCAAGGACATCACGTACTTCTGATTGCTCCGACCGGGTTGGGGAAAACCGAGTCTGCGTTACTACCCATTTTTCATAATTTCTTAATACAAAAAAAATCCTTCGATTCTAACAGAGATATACGAGGAATCTCGATTCTTTACATTACTCCACTTCGTGCGTTGAACCGTGATATGCTACATCGAACCTTTGAATGGGGGAAACAACTCGGTATTTCAGTCTCTGTTCGCCATGGAGATACATCTCAAAATGAGCGAGTTAAACAAGCAAAGTCACCGCCAGATATGTTGATTACAACTCCTGAAACCCTGCAAATTCTTTTCACTGGTAAACGCATTCGAAAACATTTATGCGCTGTTCGCTGGGTCGTGATAGATGAGGTGCATGAGCTAGCCGGTGATGAACGTGGCGCACAACTTGCGGTTGGATTAGAACGATTACTAGAAATTACCAAACTAGCCGGACATGAATTTCAACGTATTGGTCTTTCCGCAACCGTTGGTTTACCGATAGAGGTTGGTCGATATCTTGGAGGTAAAGAAAAAGCCGAATATCGTCTGGTGGAGATTTTAGAAATTGATGTGACGAAACATATTGATATCCAGGTTGAAATGCCTTCGATAAAAAAAGATGATTTCCCACATGCGAATCGTTTATCAATTGAACCAATTTCGTTCGCACTATTACGGAGATGTGAAGAACTGATTGATAAACATACCTCCACGCTTTTATTCATTAACACTAGAGACGGAGCAGAAATATTGGCATCTCGTTTTCACATCTGGCGGGAGAACATGAAAATTGGTGTACATCACGGATCGCTGTCAAAGCATGCTCGAATCGAGGCAGAAAACGAGTTTAAAGCAGGAATTCTGAAATCATTGGTATGTACCTCCTCTCTAGAACTTGGTATCGACATTGGTGATACTGATTTTGTAATCCAGTATAATTCACCTCGTGAAGTAACTCGTGTGGTCCAACGAGTTGGACGGTCAGGTCATCGTGTAGGTAAAACATCAAAAGGCATGATTCTTGCAACAAACCCGGAGGATCTGTCGGAAAGCTTGGTGATAGCTCGACGAGCACTTGAAGGTACCTTAGAGCAGTTTTCCATACGACAAAACCCTCTCTCGGTGCTCTCCAATCAAATCATCTCCCTTGCATTAGAATATGGGCACATCAATGCAAAAATTGCATATGAGATAATCACGCGGTCCTATCCGTTTCACATGCTTTCATGGTCCGTCTTTGAATCAGTTGTACAACAATTAAAAGATCAACGATCTGTGTGGATAGAAGAGGAATATAACGAACTCATTGTTGTGAAACGAATGAACTCACGGCATTATTTCCTTGATAATATCTCTATGATTCCTGATGAAAAAACATACCCGGTTATTGATATTAGCACCAGAAAATCCATAGGAACTTTAGATGAAAGTTTCGTGTTAAGTAGCGGATTTGAGGGAGAAAAATTTATTTTACGTGGTAGACCATGGATGATTGTGAAGAGAGAAGATACCGAAATTCTGGTGTCCCCTATTAAGGAAATTGGATCAGTTCCCTCATGGGTAGGAGAAGACATTCCGGTGCCGTTTGAGGTAGCACAGGAGGTCGGACAAATAAGAAGACTCGCATCAGAACTAAAGGATCTTTCTCACTATCCTTGTCATGCGGAAACCTTAAAGAAGTTCGTTGGGTACGTCAATAATCAAAAACAGCAAGGCTTTTTTATTCCTGATGATAAAACGATAACCTTTGATGTAGAAGAAAAAACCATAGTCATAAACGCTTGTTTTGGTACCAAAGTCAATGAGACTCTAGGACGGTTAATCGCAGCTGTGCTTGCGCAGTCAATCGGCGAAAGCATTGGTATAAACAGTGACTCATATCGTATTACACTAGAACTCCCGGGTAGGATTCCACCTGAACGTGTGAAGGAAATCCTGTTTACTACTCAACCTGAAATGCTGGAATACCTTATGAAGACAATCCTTCGGAATTCAACCTATCTCCGTTGGCAATTGGTTCACGTAGCACGAAAATTCGGAGCCTTACGTAAGGATTTTGATTACAGATCCATTGGGATGAAGCGGCTGTTTAGTTTATTTGAACATTCTTTAATTCTTGAAGAATCACTGGATAAATTAATGTGGGAACGGATGGATATTACCCGTACTGTTCAATTGTTGCAGAAGATCCAAAACGGTGAAATAGCGATCCAAATCCAAGGCTTATCACCGATAGCCCTTACCGGGTTTGAAACAATCCGTGGACTTATGGTTCCTCAACGTGCAGACCGATCTATTCTCATGGCATTAAAGAAACGATTACAAGATGCAGATATCACTATGCTGTGTACGAACTGTCATCATTCATGGAATACGATTGCAGATCGAGTCTCGATGCAACCAACCTGTTCTAGATGCGGTGCGATTAAGATCGCGGTTGTTCGACGGTACAATAAAAAATTTCTTCCACTGTTTACCAAGAAACATCGAACAGCTGAAGAAAACAAGGAAGTACAACGTTTACATAAGAACGCAAGTCTTGTATTAAGCTATGGGAAATTCGCTGTCCTTGCGTTAGTTGGTCGTGGTATCGGTCCAGACACAGCTGCGCGTATCCTCGGTCGATATAATAAACAAGAGCTAGCCAAATCTGAGGAGCGAGAAATTAAATTTTTACGAGACATATTACAAGCAGAACTTCAATATGCAAAAACACGTGGTTTTTGGGATTTATAAACCAAAATATAACGATCAATATCAAAAACATTCATATTATAAAATTGATAATAACTAATGAAGGAAAGACTAATTGAATAAAATAACAAATGTACCGAGTATATTATACAAGGATATATTCAGCCGAATCTAGTTCTTTATAATATTAAATTTAATTAAACATATCAAAAAATACAACACATTGCTCGATTGCTTAAAACCTAAACGTCTCTTTATTTCTTATGAGAATTTTTCAACTGTTCACAATATGTATAGACTTATTACAACATTTTTTTTTAGAATAAAGAAAAATGTTGATTTAATTTCTTTTCTCATAACAAAGATTTTTTACCTAGGGCTGGCATACGACCATCTGATGCCGTTTCATCAGGAAATCATAGATTTGATTCTTACGAAAAATATTCAATCAAAAGACGAACTTCATAAGGCAAAAGTAAAACTGTGCAGAAAATACAAACTTCGCACGATACCACGAGACAGTGAAATTCTTGCTAATCTACCCTCAGATCAATTGGAAAATGGATTAGTACATTCCTTACTAAGGAAGAAATCGACACGTACTCTATCTGGTGTTTCTATTATTGCTGCCATGACCTCGCCAGAGACCTGTCCACATGGAAGATGCATTCCCTGTCCCGGTGGTCCAGAACGCAACACACCACAAAGCTACACGGGTTATGAACCAGCTGCAATGCGTGCATGCTGTAATAATTTTGATCCGTATTTACAGATAAAAAGTAGAATCGAACAACTTCATGCCATCGGTCATGTAACCGCTAAAGTCGACCTTATTATCATGGGTGGAACCTTTACTGCTCGACTCCCAGAATATCAACAATGGTTTGTTAAACGATGTTACGATGCTCTGAACAGTAGACAATCAAAAACATTAGAACATGCAAAAAAGAACAACGAAACAGCACCCTCACGCTGTGTAGGACTTACCGTTGAAACACGACCGGACTGGTTCCGATTACAACATGTTGATCAGACACTTATTCTAGGTGCAACACGAGTTGAATTGGGGGTACAGACCATTTACGATTCTCTCTTATCTCAAATGAAGCGAGGACATACAGTTTCTGATTCTATTGCTGCGACTCGTATCGCGAAAGATACAGGTTTGAAAGTCTGTTATCATATGATGCCTGGATTGCCCGGTAGTAATGAAAGAAAAGACCTTGAGACATTCCACACGATTTTTACAGATGAGCGCTTCAAACCAGATATGATAAAAATTTATCCCACGCTGGTTACAAAAGGAACAAAACTGTATGATCTGTGGACTGAAGGGAAATACGAACCACTCACTACGGAACAGGCATCTCTGCTTATCGCCGGAATAAAAAAAGATATTCCGGAATGGGTACGGATCCAACGAATACAGCGAGACATCCCAGCTCATGAAATCAGTGCAGGGATAAAAAAAAGTAATCTCCGACAATATGTTGAAAAAGAAATGCATCAGCATCAGACATCATGTCAGTGTATTCGATGTCGAGAAATCGGACATTTATCAGTCGAAAAAACAAAGAAACTCACTAATTTATCATTTACTTGTGTTCATCGTCGGTACATGGCAAGTAACGGGACGGAGATTTTCCTTTCTCTTGAGGATATCGAACAAAATATTCTGGTTGGTTATATACGATTGCGAGATGTAATCCTTCCACATCGTTCCGAGCTGCAAGAAGAACCGTGTATGATTGTCCGCGAGCTTAAAGTACTTGGACGTGAAGCACCTCTTGGTGAACGAACATCCGAAGCGTTCCAGCATCGTGGATATGGTAAAACATTACTCGCTGAAGCAGAGCGTATCTGTACCGAAGAGTTTGGAAAAAAACGGTTGTTTGTGCTTAGTGGTGTCGGGGTTAAACCGTACTATCGTAGATTAGGATTTTCTGATAAAGGATTATATTTATTAAAAATAATACATACCTAGCTTGTTCATCTCTTTTTTTTAAAAAATTATATAAACGGTAACTGATTTCAACATTTACAACCAGTTTGGTTGGGGGAGTGTAGTTCATGACCGAATTCATTTGGCATTGGACAAAAGGAAATAAGAAAGTTTATACGACGCAAATTGACCTTGCTGAACAAGCTATGAAAGAAGGTTTTTTTATAATGGGTGCCCGTTTAAACCCCTTAACATCAGAACAGTAAAATATTTTTTCTTCTTTTCTTTTTCTTTTTTTCATCTGCGGAAGATTTTTATTGCTCTTTGGTATTTGGCTTTCTTAGGTTATGGCAGAGTTAAATTATAATAATCTATTAAAACGAGTGCATGATGCTACTGCAAAAGAACGTATCGATGATGATCGTTTTAAGGTGCCCAAAGTTGATGTTTTTTATGAAGGAAACACGACGGTTCTGAAAAATTTTGATAAAATCATTGATGTTTTAAATCGTGATGCAGATCATTTTTTAAAATTTTTATTGGGAAGTGTTGGTACTGCTGGAGATATCTCGAATGGTCGAGTGATTTTTCAGGGAAAAATTCCGATAAGAACGATACAAGATAGACTCGATGAGTATGTCAGTACTTATGTGATTTGTTCAGAATGTAATCGTCCTGATACCCATTTGGTAAAAAAGGACAGGACACTATTGATTCGTTGTGATGCGTGTGGTGCATTTCGGTCGATTGGCTCTATGAAGAAAAGAAAAACAATTGTACCAAGTGAGGTGTTTAAGGAAGGAGAGATTTACGAACTCACGATTAAAGATATTGGAAAACGAGGAGATGGCGTTGCATTTTTTGATAAGTACGTTGTCTATATTCCTGGTGCCATTAAAGGCGCTACTGTAAAAGCGAAGATAGAAAAAATTTCTGGTACTGTTGCGTTTGGTCGTATTACACAATAAGTATCAGAGTTATTTACAAAAAGCCACAAATTTCAAATTTAGAATGCGCGTTAGTACGTGCGTTATTACCTGCGTATTTTTTATGAATCAGATTTAATTTTTTACAAATTTCCAGATAGGAAAAAAAAATAATTTATTTAGAACAAATATTATCACGGTTAATTGTGAAGAACCCAAAAAATAGAAAATTATATATAGACAAGGACGTATTCGTTTCAACGTCAGACAAATGATGTCGTTTGGCACTTGTCCGTCATACGTGTGACGTACGATTGACATAAAAATGATGTCTTTCTGACAACCATGAAGAATGTGAGGAGAACTATGGAAAACGACCGCATCACAATCCGATTACCACAAACAGATCTCAGACATATCGACCTTTTAATTCGACTTGGCGAATTTACAACACGATCTGAGGTATTACGGCATGCGGTAAAAGAATATATCGAAAATCATACAACAAGTATTCTTGCAAAAGCCGACAAACTTAAAAAATTACAAGAATTGGAAGCTGCGGCCGCTGCTATAGAACCTTACATGAAAAAATAAAATTAAGGTAAAAGCAGGGGATGGGATGCACCCCTTTAGTGAAGGCCGTCTTTTGAGGACGGCCTTCCCAACTACCAGAATAGGAGGAATGAAGAAATGGCCGAAAATAAAACGCAGTCCTTTGTTGAGACCGCAATAGAGAATAGTATAAGTGAGGAAAGTAAGCAGAAGATTGATGACGGACTCTTTGGCAATGCTCGTATTGTAATTGTTGGATGTGGTGGAGCTGGAGGAAACACAATTACTCGACTCCATAAATTAGGTGTAAAAGGAGCAGAAACCATTGCCATCAACACCGATAAAATTGCACTTGATCTTGTCGATGCTGATAAAAAGCTTCTTATCGGGAAAAGTCTGACCCGAGGTCTTGGTGCAGGAGGGTTTCCTGAAATGGGTGAACGTGCTGCACGAGAGTCAAGCAGGGAGCTTGAAGAAATGTTACAAGGTGCTGACCTTGTCTTTGTCTGCGCTGGTATGGGTGGTGGTACAGGCACCGGATCTGCCCCCGTTGTCGCAGAAATCGCAAAGAAACTCGGATCAATTGTTACCTGTATGGTTTCCACTCCATTCAACGTAGAGCGTGCGCGTTTGGTGAAGGCAGATGAAGGTCTTGATAAACTACGCGTCACCGCAGACAGTACGGTTGTACTTGATAATAACCGATTACTAGAATTTGTACCAAACCTACCAATCAACCAAGCGTTCTCCGTGATGGATCAATTGGTGGCAGAAACGGTAAAAGGAATTTCTGAGACAATCTCCGTTCCCTCATTAATTAACCTAGACTTTGCAGATATGAAAGCTGTCATGGATTCTGGTGGTCTCTCTGTAATGCTCTGGGGAGAAGCAGATGAGGATGCAGGAGTCGACACAATTGTAAAAGAAGCATTGAATCACCCTCTGCTTAATGTTGATTACCATGGTGCACACAGTGCATTAGTTCATATTACCGGTGGTCCGAACATGAGCTTGAAATACGTCCAAGATGTCGCCAAATCACTCACCGAGGATATGGATTGTTATTCCAATGTTATCCTTGGAGCACGTGTAGACCCAGGTTTTGAAGGGAAATGCAGAGTGATGGCAATCATGACTGGTGTACAATCTCCAAATCTACTAAGTTCTCGACCTGAACGGCGCACAAATCCGACTGCACCCGTTGTCCCAGCAAGAAAAGTCATGACAAATACCAAGTTCGGGAACATCGATTTTGTTCGTTAAAAACAATAAGAAAGCTACACGAGTAGCTTCTTTCTATATTTTTTTTATAATATTGTTCAATAAGCTTTTTTATATAAAATAGTTCTACGATATATTCATGAACATAAGGTTCAAGCCCTTTATCTTCTGATAAGGTAAGTATAAATTATCGAGATAACGATGATATTAGTTTTTTTCAACTTTCTTTTTACTATTTTTTTGATAATAGTACATCTGTTCATCTGTGACAACAAGAAATCAATAAGAAGAATACCGGTGAATTCTTTTTCAAGAAATTCGAGACGTTCAATGCTATTTTCGATGCCCTGGACTTTGTATCCTTCTTAATTAAAAATGTTTTTTAAATAGGTATGAACATCGAATATATTGTCGATTATCAGAATATTTTTCCTCATGGATTATTTCTTTTTTTTTTTATTTATATTCATAAACATGTTATATTGTGTCCATGATACAATAAAGAAATTTCATGATTAAATACAAATTCGAACAATTGAAAAAAAACAAATAAAATGTAGCAATACCAATCTAAGTTTTATAGTAGAAAACTAAATAATAGATAAGTTTTATAAGACCATGATACATTACCTACCACATGAACAAATCAACAGATAAAACAATACTACAACACAATGAAAAATTACTAAATGACTTCATACAAAATAAAATTCATCGTGATGGAATAAATAAAATATCGCAAAAAACCATTGCTCATACACTGATTCCCTTCATAAAATATAACAAGAAACCAATAGATTTTTTCAACACCATTACAGAACAACAGATATACCAATTCATAGAACAATACAGCTTAACATCAAGACGAGTAGTTATCAACAGAATAAAGGAACTTTGCAGATTCATTCACAAACTTGATGAAGATGACAAACTCCCTTCCTCACTACGAAGAATAAAACCGCCAACAAAAAAACAGATCGACAAAGAAACACCACCAAATATCGAACATAAAATAATAACATCAGATGAATACAACCTCCTCATAACAAAAGGTTCATCACATCCCATGGACAAAGCACTCTTAGAAACCATGTATCTCTTCGGATGCAGACCCTCAGAACTCATATCGATGAACTGGAATCATGTCAAAGAAGATCCAAATACAGGGATAACAACTATCACGGTTCCACATAGTAAAACCAAACCTCGAGAAATACCTACAACTCAATATCCCAAATATCTTCTTGATTGGGTAAATGTTTATTGCCCAAACATGAATAAAGAAGATGAACCACTTTGGGTAAACAGATCATATAAAAACAGAGATGCACGAATACAAGAATATACTGTTTTTTCAATCATAAAAACCATGAGTAAACATGCTGGTATTACACGCAATATACACCCTTACATGCTGCGCCACACCTGTATAACAAGAGATTCAGCAAACGGGATGCTTAGAACCCATATAGAAAGCAAACATGGATGGGTAAAAGGAACACCAATGTTAAAAGTCTACGATCACAACGGAACAGAAGACCTCAAAAAATACCTTACAGAAAATATAAAAGGTGATAAACCAGAAACATTCACTTCACTTAAAAAAGAAAAGGAGACCATGGAGAAAACCCTTTCACAAGAAATAGATCGATTAAAAAAAGAAAATATCATGGCAAAAACAGTGTTCAAAAAATTAATAACACAATTAGCAGAAAACGGCATGACCTTACATTTTGAAGAAGAACACTAAAAAATTATCTCAATCAATAAAATTGTTTTTTTGTTGGTTATTAAACCATGACCAAATTTGACACACCGTATCAAATTTTAGGTCATCAAGGTTAAAACCAATACGACAACATAAAAATAAATAAAAATAAATAATATAATAATAAACATCAATACATAATAAAACCAAGTACCCCAAAAAACAGGTGAGAAAGCAGAATATAAATCAGAGTGAAATGGAGATGAGTGCGGGGAAGATGGGAAACCAAATCCCCCCGCCACTGAACCACACTAAACACTCACTTAACAATAGAAGGAATAATAACAAGATTCACCAAAATACTAACACAGCAAAACGCCACAATAAAAATTATTAACAACCATTTCAGAATATTACGCCGAAAAGCCTTACGCTTCATATCAACCATAATTAACACCTTCCAAGAAAATAATGAGACAACAACATTAAAAAGCCTATAATTACAAAAAGATAGGTCAACCAATTAAATAATTTAGAAGGAAGCTTCTTAATCATCAAACCTCCCCCCCTTTAATTTATGATGCTTCCGCCAATATCGTCTAAATTTCACCATATAAACCAACTCCTAATTGTCTATTTATACAACCATCGCATTTACCGTAACTCCACGTTGTTTGACGTTCACATAAATCACAATATGAAACAGTACTGCGAAGTGTTGCACTTGGCTTCGGATAATCATGTTCTGGAATACTTGACATAAATACCCTTAATTTTTCATTACATACCTTTTTTCATCTCGAAACTCAAAAACACCAGTATCAGGATTTATCCTGTATTGCATCCGATATATTACGATCGATGGCAGATCCGTCTGTATCACATATTCTAAAACATGTAGACAACTGGGACATCGTTCATGCAAATAATCGACTTCAACAAGATCGTATGAGTTGGTTTCCTGATTAGGGACTTTCATTATGTATGTTTTTGGAACATCACTTTCATAAAAGAAATGACCACAGTAACGACAACAAATCAAATCATCAGAAACCAATAGAACCACCCTCTTTAGACTGGTTCACTTTAGTCATGAAATCCTTAAACCCAGAATCCTGAGAAACATCATGGCAATACGGACAAATCTTCAAATCACTACGATAAAAGGATTTGCATTGTGTACACTTATTAGGCGACAGTTTCTTAGGTGGTCCTAATCGTTTATAACGCTTTGTATAATGAAAAGGACTATACGAGTATACACGATGACCATACGCATCCATCGTGCTTTTGAACAATCTTTTCAGCCTTGGGGTACTACATATCTTAGAAACACTTTGAGAATCAGAAATCGGTTGATTATAATAAATAGAATTAATAACATTCCCTAACGCTGGATCAAAACGGTCTATAAAATCACATATGAATGAACCATTATATGTTTCCTTGGAAAGAAGATACAATATACCCTCAAAATTAATTTCCTTAAAAAAATCTTGTGCAAACTTATATAATTCAGGGTATACCCTTTCAAAAGACCACACATGAAAACGCTGTTTAATGAATGATCCGTCAAAAACAAGCTCAAGACGAATATGATCCGTTGTCTTCTGATACACCTTCAAAGACAACCCTTTCGTAATAAAAAATTTAAACGTATGCCCATCAGAACCATCCTGATGAGTAACAGCACGATTGAAAGGTTTATCAGAATAATATTGTAACATGGAAATAGATTCAATTTCAGAACGCCATGCAAGACCACGATCCGAAGAAACAAAGCGAGAAAATGCCAGTATCAAAGGAAGACTTTTCTGAGAACCAACATAAAAATCAATGTTAAATTCAGCATGTTTCAATGATACAATAGAATATATGAAATCATAATCTGGAATAAGATACCGACAAGCAACATCAGCAAATTCAAGAAATTCTTTGTTTAAATTAGAAACAAGAGCAGAGATAAAATGATCATCCCAATTCATCCAAATATGAGAATTATCAATAAAATTATCATCATGCAATTGTATCGAATCAACATAATCTTTATCAAAATGAAAGTCAGGATCTTGACTAATGCAATAAATTAATTTCCTAATGAAATTATAGTCAACAGCCACAGTAAAAGGCTTTCGTAAGGAAAACCGTGTATTCCACATGAAACAAGAGGTAAAAACATTAAAATCATTAGGAATCTGAAAATACGGTCGGTTATCAAAACGAACAATTTTACCACCATATAAATTCTGAATATCTTTCTCGAAAAAAGGAGATAAATACCCGTCATAATATAATTCATCATCCTGATCAATGGAGACAAAATCAGGACTGATATGAACCTGCAATTTATCAGCTAAAACAGGTCGAGATACAATTAATTCCATTTATTAAAAAATCGTAAAACTTCTTTACGAAACACTCCTTTTTTCATCATATATTTAGCACCTACCGTGCTTAAGTATTAAGTTACTTAAATAACTATAATATAAGCACTCTTGTGCTTTTACGTTACACTATATGCACAAGCAGTATAAATTATTAATTGAAAATAAAAACAATAAGGCTTAAATATCAAAACCATGTGTCATTTTATCAAGATCAGACCAGAGATCAGATGTAGTAGCATTCAGTTGAATCAACGAGAACACAGAAGACGCGGTAGCAAGAAAAAAGTGCAGTTTCACAGAATAGAGTTTGTAATGATAAACTGCACATTGCCTCACGCAATAATCAAGGATTGTCATGGAATAGACGCTAAAAATTACACACGGCAATTTTTAGTCGAACCAATCACATAGATACATACATATGAAATTACTGCAAAAAACAGGTCAACAATAAGAAATCAAAATATATAATCTACAATTGAATATAAGGCATCAAAGACAGTAGAAAAAATGAATTATAAAACACATATAATAGAGAGTTATATAGTAGGTGTACAATTCCCTTCTGTGTTATGGGCCTATGAGGTAGTCTGGATATCCTTCCGGCCTTCGGAGCCGGATACTGGGGTTCAAATCCCCATAGGTCCGTACTCTTCTTCAGGAGAGTTTCCAGTCGAAATCGGGGTTTTTAGGCCTTCTTTCGATTTTAAGCTGTTTTCCTCTTCCCAATGATTTGGGAATTTAAGGACAGCTTTAATCCAGTCGATAGGTCGCATCGTATAATATTTTTGAGCATCCTTAACATAGTATTCAGTTGAACGAATATCATCATGTTCGAACCAATCAGCGACTTTCTTGATGTTGAAATCGTTTTGTATGAGTCGTGCTATGAAACAGAAGTCTCTTTGGCAGTACGGATGAAAATCAGGCCATACAGATTTCCCTAAAGCACTAAGACGTTTTCTCAGATATTTTTCTGTAAAGGGTTTGCCAGATGGTTCAAGATAGAGATAATCGCCAGAATATTGATTCTCAACCTTAGGTCGCCATTTATCTTTCCAGTTTTTGAAACATTTTCTCGTAGCCATCGTCATTATTTCAGGTTCAAGAACAGAAAGTCGTTTAGTACCAACCTTAGGTTGAAAGAAATGAACATATCCTTCGTCGAGATGAACATCGCCGAGTTTCATTATCGCAGGTTCACTAGCACATCTCCAACCAATGATAAAGCCGTGGATCATAAGATATTGATACAACGCATTTTCGTAAGGGTCCTCTGAATACTTCGTATGTGTTAATTGATAGACGGTTTCAGGTAGTGGTACTATCTTATGTTTCGGTTTGCCTCTTTCCGGTGGAACATAGTTCCAATTGGAGGTATCCTTTCCGATTGCTTGAGCATACATCTTTAGAGATTTCCATCGATTTCGTATAGCATCTTTCCCATTTCGATTAGTAACCTTATGATAATTCTCCTCCAGGTAGCTTAAAAGATAATAAACCTGGTCAGGGTTGAGGTTAAATAAATCGATAGGGAAAACTGGACTAGTCGCCATATCTAAAAGGAGATTCCTTCGTCTAGTGAACGTAGAAGGTCCCTTTCTCATCGTTTTGATCCACCAATGGCCAACAGCATTGAGTAGTGAATGTACGTCGTTATAATTCGCTGGATTAATCAATCGAGGTTTGGTCAGTTCATAACGTTTTCTTAATTCATATTCCAGGTCCACCGAATCCTCCCCTAGAGTTGGGGTAGAAATTGTTTCGATAGACTGGCCTAATTTGAGTAAAATTTCGCATTTTTTTTGTAGTCCTCCTATCTCATTATTCTGAGATAAGGGTGTATCACTTTTATTATATTTAATTTGATTCATATCAAGTAAGCATTAAAAATCCAATTTATATAGCAATACCGGAAAAAAATCAAAAAATTTCCGTTATTTATAGAAGAAAAAAGAGGATAAATTGAAAAATAAGAATCACAGTAACCAGGAGAGTCTACTTGATAAAATTATCGTCTTTTCTTTTCCAGACTGGATATCAACATATGAAATCTCAATAAAAATTTATGGCTCAGATGAATCTTATATCTATAAAGTAATTAAAAATAATAAAAAGCTTTTTAGGAGAAACAGGCAAGGGCAAATCCAATCTAAATCTAAAATCATAGTCGATAAAATCTGTGATAAAATCACGTTAACTAAAATGGAACGGAAAACCTTGAAGTCTTTATTAGACAACGAATCGTTTAGATTATTAATAGGATTATCAAAACTCGACTCGATTTTTAAAATTGAATGTTTTATTAAGACGATATTTTCCGTGATAAAAGAAGCTCAAGAACACTTTACGTTATCGATATTCAACGATAAAGAGATGGTTAAATTTCTAGACTCTAATCGAATGATAACAGTTAACCAGACCGTCAGAAAAGAGTTTTTACAACGAGGTACTATCTCAGAAGATGTTAGGGTAGGTAATTTCAAAGAAGTGGAATTGATGTGGATCTCTTGTGTTTTACTTATTTATAGGTCATTTAGATCGAAACTCATTGGAAAATTATCATAGTTGCCTGTTCCTTTGATTGATGATTCACTCCATTCAGCAGCAACAGCTTCATATATTAAGGAACTGCATTAACTCAGAAGAAACGTGCAATTATGATACTAATAAACAAGTAAAGAACGTTTCCGTTTTATATTATGAAATATTAGAGGCCCCTCTTAAGGGGGCCGGGTCATAGTATTTCGTGAGCCACGGAGGTATTCCGGCTTTACGCCGGGGCGACCCATAGCGATGGGTCCCCCGCAAACGATATTTAGCATTTTATTAATCGGTGAAGGTGGTCATATGAGTCTTTTTATTGTCGTTTGTTATAAGCAGCGAAGGGGGTGGGACGTGCCTTTGCATCGTCCCCACCCACCCCCTATCCCTTTCGTTTGACCCTCATTACAAATATAATGTTACAAAGATATGTTTTTATAGAACTAATTGTTACAAAACTCCACCTATACGAGTAGAGGTAAAGGTTATGGCGAAAAACATTATCACTATTGACTAATTTTAGCAGGGGAGGAAAAATTTATGAACAGATGTAAAATAGTTTCAACTTTGATAGTTCTGACAATTTTATTATCAAACCTCATAATTCTAAATCAATTAAATATTGTAAACAACGCTAGTGCACAACCTGGTGTCGATGAATGGGGTGATGCGACAACCAATCTAGTCTATGGAGTATCATATTCATCTGTTAAAGTCAACTCATCTCTCTGGTTAGGGACAGCTCCTTCCTATTTATACTATCCCACCTATCAAAATACCGGAGCAGGACCAAACGCAAATGCTTTCACCTGGAATGGTCCCTTTAAGGTTGGTGGCGTAAGTGTTAAAATTGACACAATAGCAAATAGTGCAATACTTAATACAGGGGGTAGTTCAATTGCCTTTAACCGATCCGGTATATGGATATTTGATGATGACACGGATCACACAACTTATACTGGATATATTTGGGTGAATACCTCAACGGTGTACACCATTGAAAGCATTTCAGACTTCAATTATGATAGTTCTGGGAGTGTGACCGTTACCGTTAATACCGGAACTGACACCGGATGTATGATTGA